>JAGYMG010000123.1 GCA_018400675.1 bacterium | reverse complement strand
GATATTTGATTTGGATCATCTAAATAGGTAACTTCGCCATCTCTATTTATATAAGGATAGCCATCATACTGTTGATCCCTTTGATGGCTAACTACAACTTTATGGCCTTGCCATCCCTCTTCTGAATATAAAGCTCTTAGATCAGCTTCACCTAATCTTACATTAAGTTTGCCGTCTATAGCTACATTGATTAAAGCTATATAATCAGTTTCACCCCTTAAGAAACTTAATCTTTCTTCCATAGCAGAAACTGGTACTCCCACTGGTGCATAATCTTTACCATCGATAGTAATTTTGGAAGCCATACCTTCCTGGTATTCAACGGCAAGGATCCATTGACCATTGTGTTTTACAGAAATTACTTCGTCTGAATCCATAATTTCGGCAAGTTCAGCTTCAGTAGTTAATCTGAAATTTCCTCTATCACCAGCTATCGGTAAAGTATATAGAGTTTTTGAAAGATTATTCATTAACTCGGTTCCTTCTGCGCCAAGATGCAACTGTCCGTTAAGGCCGTTGAAACCAACAACTTCAAACTTATAAAGAGGTTTACCATTTCTAGTTTCTTCTGTTTCTATAGCTGCTACGTGTCCTCTGCGTAATGCTTCTTCTAATTCAGCAGCTTCCAAGGTTACAAAGCCCTCATCCTCATCCTGAACTGCTCCAACACCGGCCAACATACCTTCACGTTGTTCATAGTAAGCTTTACCCGGCTGGATAAATCCAAAACTATCGCCATCTACATAGACTAAAGCTTCAAGTACTTTTTCCGGTAAAACTATAGGAGCTCTGTCTTTGACAACTACTTGATAGTTATCACCAACTTTCTTAAGTTCTACGCCTTGTTGGCTAAGCTCAGCTGTAAATCTATTGATATAATCTTCTAATAATCCAGCTTTTCCATAGCTAGCAGCATCTAATATAATTACCCTTCCATCAGTTGTATAAGCTAACCCAAAACCTGTTTCTAGCGCTTCCATTTGAGCTTCATTTAACGGCCTTCTGTTTAAAACTGTTCCAAATGTTCCATCTTCCCAAAGGCCTCTAGCTAACTGAAGGTTTGTACTTTCTTCTCTAAACTCAGGAACTTCAGTTAAAGGCTGTTGGACTAATATATAGTCTTGAAATTTTTCTCTTAATTCAGCAGGTATAGTTTCACGGCTAACCATAAAACCATCTTCAAAATCTAAGTTAGGTTGATGTTTGAATACTCCAATGGCAAAATCAAACAATGAAATTGAAAAGCTTTTTTGCCAATCATCGCTATCAACTAAATCTTGTTCACCAGTTGCCGGCCAACCAAGATTAACTCTGTATTCAAAAGGCCTAAGGCCAAAACCTGTTTCTCTTGAAGATTCTTTTTCTTCGACGTCTACTTCAGGAATATTTATAAATTCAGAAACAGTAACTTTATCTTTCATTAACTCCTTATAATCTTCTACCCAATCTCCCCAGAAAACTTCATTTTCACCCCAGTTAACTCCTTCTTGGTAAGTTAAAACAGGAAAGGTATCTTTATAAACTCTGCTGCCCCCATCTAAGACTACGAATCTATCTTCGGCTGTTTTGTCTTCACCAAACTCGACAATAGCCGGAATGATTACAGTTTTATCGCCAGAAGTAAATTCGTAAGCAAATGGCCTCTGGAAAGTTACGATTGTATCTTTCTTAAACTCAATAGTTCTATCACCAAAAACTAATCTATAATCATGCTCTAGCTCAACGGTAGGTAATCTTTCTAGATTTTGGGCATCAAATACATAATAACTGGAATCAAGGCCAATCACTCTAGCCTCCGGCATATCGTTTACTCTAAAAGTTCCCATGTTAGTCGGGTAACTTACTGTTTGTTTTGTTCTTAGAGCTGACTCTAACAA
>JAGYMG010000122.1 GCA_018400675.1 bacterium | reverse complement strand
GCATTTTTCCGGCCCTGCTGGTCATAAAAATAATAATGGCACCCTGTATATTTGCTTTCAGAAAGGCAAGGCATATCTTTATCCGGCTGTTTATCAAAAAGCCTTATGGTCAATTTTCTATCAGTCATATTAGCCAATTTAAGAAAAATATCTTTTAGCTCTTCTTCACTGGGGACAGTCTGGTTACAATAAAGAAATTCTGTCCTTACTAATCCTATTCCTTCGGCTCCATTTTTAATGGCATTTTTTAAATCTTTATCATCTACTATATTGGCAAACAGATTCACCTTTTTCCCGTCTAAAGTTATCGCGTCTTCCCCAGCTCTTTTTAGGCAAAATTGGGCCAATTTATCGAGTTGACGGCTATGCTGGTCTGCTGCCTGCAGAGACTCTGTCGAAGGATTCACTATTATTTTACCCTTTTCTCCGTCAACATATACAGTTTCACCCCCCTTTACTAAATCGAATATATCCTGTGAAACATTTTCTCCCCGCGGAGAAGTAACGCAGACTATATTTTTGGCAATAGCCAAAAGTATCCAATGAGTAGTGGAACCACCTCGTTCAGATACTATAGCTTTTATCTTTGGGTATTGACGAAGCAGATTAGAAAAAGTGAATCCGTCTAAAACATCTTTGGTAAACAATACTGTGTCTTTTTCTTTGAACTCAGCCCCAGCGGAATTTTCTTTCTCTATCTTATCGAACCCATTCAAAATTAAATATTTAAAATATTTTTCGGCTTTTTCTTTTTGGCGGCCATCTTCTTTCTTTTCCAAAATAGTTAAATATCTAAATATCGAATCAAATAGAGCATATTCTAACCTAAGGAATTCCTGTTTAATTCTATTTATCCCTCTATTTTTGAAATCATCTAAAAATTTCACCAGATACCTATTATCTTGACTCTCTATTTCTTCTGCCAACTTACCGGCAAGTTTTCCTGCTTTCTTAAGCTCCTTTTCCAACCTCTGTTCATGGACCGTATCTTCAATTTTTAGGCTATAGCCCCGGGAAAGTTTTTCAATTATATAATTAATCAACAATTCAAGCTCGCTTCCTATCTCCTGAAATTTTTCATCGTCTGATTCCTTAAGGGGTGTAACCGTTGGCATTATTGTATCGGCAAGTATTTTATATATAAAACGAGGATTTTTATCGAACTCTTTATGGGCCTTATCTTTGATGTTTTCCAGCATGATAATTAATGTTTCGGCCATCTCTTGTTGCTGGCTTATTTCTTTTTCACTGGTCAATACAGCTATAAACTGATTTATTATAAATTCAAAATTTTTCTTTTCTCTCCTTATCTTAATTCTTTTATCTTTTTCGCTTTCGTTATGGCTAATTAGCTGTTGGCGCTGAGAAAAACTTTCCAGAATTTTGTTTCTTAGTTCAATTAACACCGATGCTTTTATCTCGCTTCTAAAGATTTTTTTATCCTTTAGCTTTTTTATGACTCTATCGACTACTTTTAAAAATACAGATTCTGAATTAAGGCCTGTCTCCTCTATCTCTGAAACTACTGCTTGTTCTATCTCTGCCATTTCCTCCAAATAATTCTGAAAGGACTCAAAATCATCATTTGTTCTTTTTAACTTTTCTATAAAACTTTTAAAAACTTTTTTAAAATAATCCTTCTCTTTCTCTATTATAAATTTCTTTTCTTCTCCGGTAGCATCATCCGGATAAAGCTTATTGGCAATAATATCTATATCTTCCCGGAAAAACACCATTGCTTTACCGGTTACCGCGCTCAATACATCTTTACTATTGCCTTGAAAAATAAAATCTGTTTTTTTATAATTCTTTTTTATGCCGCTGGAAGAACTATTGTCTTTACTGTCTAAAATCTTTTTAATTTCATTTATTATTTCCTCTGTTTTCCCGCTTC
>JAGYMG010000121.1 GCA_018400675.1 bacterium | reverse complement strand
TAAATCGAGCTGGTCGGATGCTTTGGGTGAAGCTAATAAAAATTTTGATAACAATTTAACTAGGGTAGCTCAAGATGCTATCCGTTCTAGCGTTGAAGTTATCGGAGAAACTCAATTCGGCCTCGACCCTGTTTATTCACACGCTATTGGTTCTGCGGTTGGTTCAATAGGGGTTGGTGTTTTTAATAAATTTAATAAAACAGGTGAAGGGTGGCTTTCTTGGGATATAGTAGCAAATGGCTTAGCTGAAGGAGTTTTATCGGTGGGAACAGCTTATATTGAGGATTGGGTTGAAGAAAATATAAGTTTGGGCGGCCTTCAGACTCCTCTAACCGCGGCAATGATAACTACCGGCCTTACGGCAGTTGCCGGGGGAATATATGAATGGGCTAGAGGTGATTCTTACGATTTAGATAGTTTAGCCGGCTCAATCATCAATAATACAGCCTCTTCTCTAAAGACAGCAGGCTTGGATACTTTAACTTTAGGCGGTTACGGTTATCAAGAAGAAAAGAGAGATGCTTACAGTTATATGAGTATGCAAGTTGGCCCGCAAGGAGTATTTATGCCCCAGATAACCCCTTTTGAGGGTATAGAAGCTTTACAGGTTATAGATGGCGATACCCGGCATAATATAAAATTGGCTAAAGCTCTTCAAAGGACCGATGGATATGAAGACTATGATTATTTTGATAGAAGAGGGAACCTGAACAAGAGCGTTTTAGAAGATGCTTTAGAAGATTATCAAGACCAGGATGTAGGTTATACCTGGCAGATTGCCCAGGGGATGCACAATTTAGGCCATGATTTTTATCATCAACAATCTATCCAGAATGTGACGCCGATGGCCAGAGGTGGACTCTACCTTGGCATTAAAGCAGTTCGATTTGGCGGCTCAGTTTTAAATACAGTCTTTTCTCCAGTCTTAAATCCGCTCACCATTTATTTTAATCCTAAAAATAAGGATGAGAATTTGGATAAAGAGCTTGCTTTAAAGCGTCAAAAACCAAGGTCTTGGTTAACTTTAGGCCTTATACCCTTTAGTGATCAATTAGCTGGGTTGGTGCGGGACGATCAAATTGAGGCAGCAGAGTGGGCTAAAGACCCTACGGGAAAAGCCAACCAACTTTTATTTCCTGATTTAGTGGAAGATGGCATATTGCAAAGGCCTGCTGAATTGTCAGACAAAGAGTATATGGAAGCAAGTAAATTATCTTATCTTGACCGGCCTTGGTTTAGTTCAGAGTTAGGCCTTTCTCCTTTTAATGAAGGCGCAACTTATGGGTCGACATTTTGGGGAGCGTTAACTAACGATATCTGGCATCCCTGGGCAGACGTAGGAGCCATAGTTAGTTTAAACAGAGGTTTAGAAGATAAAACTCCAGAAGAAAGAAGGGATTATATAGAAAAAAATAGAGTGGCATATGAACTTGCAGGAGCAATTAGTATTTTTGATGGAGCAAGCGAGCAAATGGTGATTGATAATCCTGATTCAATAATGGATTATCTTTTAACTCAAGGAAATCTTAGTGCCGATTCTAAAAATCAATATTTTAGGACAACTTATAATCCAGAAACTTTTAACATTTTATCTGATCCTAAAAGTTCAGAGGCCCAGCAAATTATTCAAGATTTGCACAAACAGGGTAATTTAGAATATGGTTTTTATTATCATCGCCAAAATAATTCTTCGCCGGAAGGCCATTTTGTTCAAGTGCGGGTAGATGATTTTGATCTTATTCAGTATTCAAGTAATTATCAACAGTCAATGAGCAATCCGGAGAATGGATTTATCCTTGATGCAGAAGGAACACTTTCTGGATTAGCAGTTCAGTTTAAGAGTGGATTTAATACTTATAGCCATTTTGCACCGCTCTCTAATTTACATACTGCTAGTGGA
>JAGYMG010000120.1 GCA_018400675.1 bacterium | reverse complement strand
CGATTTACGTTTGCCGGTTAGGATTGGCGTGCAAGAAAAAAGAATATCGGGCAATATTGCTTTTGGCCTTATGGATGTTTCCGGGCGGGAAATTAAGGTTTTGGTTCAGCGGGAAAGGGATACTTCTCCCTGGAGCAAAGCTGATTTTACGTTGGTTGGGGCCGCTTATCGGGGACGGCTCTTTGGGCCTTTTTCGGCTGAAGCAGAGTTTTTAACCGGAGGTACTACCCGGGCTTGGGGGCGTTTGATTACAGATCTTAAGCCGTTGCCGGCACAAATAGCGGTTGGTGTAGGCAGAGACTCTCATTATGATTTAAGAAGTTTTCAAGTTTCGGCGATTTCTAAGATGCCTTATTTTGATTTGGAAGTTGAAGCCTGGTGGCAAAGATTTTGGTCTGGTTTTGGCAATGAAAATAGTTTTGGCGTGTCAATAGGGCCGTTTACTCCTCTTGTTCGGGATTGTCCCCTGGCGCGTTATCCAAGCGGAGAGTTAAAAGGTTTACCGGTAAATCGTTTTCCGCCAATCGAGGAAGTACTTGAAGGGCAAAGGCCCGAATCGTATCCCGGCAAGGGTTTTCCTTATGCCGAGGGTGAAGTTTCTCTTCCCAAGACAGTCGAGGGGTTTTATAAAGGCGGCCGCTTTCATCTGCGCTCAGAGACTTCTAGTAACGAGGTTATTAGTATGTATGAGGGTTGGGGTATAAAAGTATACGCCGACAGAGAGCCTGAAAAGCTAAGCGAGTCAGAACTTAACCGCGCCAAACCCTTGAAGTATTTAAGCTCTGAAGAGTTAGCGGTTCTTGCTATCCGGGTAAAAGAGATTAAAAGCGGGCCTTTTGCCGAAAAGGCAGTATACAGCTGGCAAGGCATACCGCTTAATTATTATCTCAACGAAAAAGGAGAAACTGTTTTAGTTGAAGGCGCTCAAGAACGCCTGGTTTTGCCGCCGCTTCCCGGACAAAAGTATCCGGTGTTTGTCGATTTAGGCCGGCTTGCTCTGGAGCGGGCCAAGCGTGATTTAGAAACAGGCGTTATCTATAACTTAGGGGAAGGGGAAAGCCGCATTGAAGCTAACCGCCTCAATTTAAAACAACTTATAAAGGAAGGGCACCTTTACACTCAAGAGGCCGGTAAAAGTCAAGCCGGGTTGCCTGTTTATTGCTTTGAGTTGAGGAATTTTTCTTATAATGATGGAATCGTGGCGGCGGCTGTTTGGGAGCCGGGCCGGCAGGGTTATGATTTGCTCAATAGTTTAGAAAATAAATACCGGCTTATCGGGCCTGACGGAAATGTAGTTTATTTAAGCGAAGCGGAATTAGTAAGAAAATACACAATAGAAACCCGCCCTGAAGATAAGGGCGCTTTGATTAAGCGCTTGCTTGCTTCCAAAGGCGGTAAATCCTTTCTGGTCGACTTTCCGCTTGAGGCGTTAGCCCGGGATGTTTCTTTGTTTGGGGGAGAGCTTTATTTTAACGGAAAAGAAATTAAAAAAATCAAGCCGGGCGAAGTTGTGCCGGAAGGTTTTCTAAAGGTAATCGGACGGATAGATACTCCCGACCGGAAAAACGGATATTTGTGGACGCCTTTGACCGAAGAAAAGTTAAAAGGCTTAAGGGCAAGGCAGGTTTGGCGTTTATCCGAGAAGGAGGAAAAAGAATACCTTTGGGTATCGCTTTCTGGACGGGAAGAATCCCTGCCGTTTTTGGCTGAAGACAGAGATTCAAAAGGAAGGTATTCTCTTGGCCGGGGAAGTGAGACTCCGGCTATGGCTGAGGAAGCATTGTGGCGTGGCTGGCAGCCGGTAAGGATGTTAGGAAAAGCAATCAATTCTTTTATTCCGGTTGAATTAACCAGGGCCGGCATGCAGGCCCTGCAAAAAATTTATACAGATTATGTTTTATTGGCCGATCCTTTAAAAGAAGG
>JAGYMG010000012.1 GCA_018400675.1 bacterium | reverse complement strand
GATTTAGTGAAAGAAAAAATTGGTTTTGATGTCTTGAGGAGTGTTAGCCCTAAAAGAGCTTATGGTATGATATTAGACAGCATACCACGGCTCAAGGTGAGGGCTAAGAAAAGGGCAGCTTTAATGGTAAGGTTAAGAGATGACCACAAAATTAAATTGCCTCTGTGCCCTAATTTTTTAATCTTAGGAGATATTCTTTGTTGTAAGGCTTTGGGTACTCCTGTCCCAACGACATGTTTGCCACCCCATAATAAGAAATGCATCTTATTGAATAAGAAGAAAAGAAAAGAACTATTATTAATTTAAAAAAGGAAGACACGGGAAATATTTCCGTGTCTTTTTTAATTGTTTCTAAAAATGTTAAAATATAAATATATGGATTGCCATAATAGAGAAGAAAATTTAAAGGATTGTCCTTGCACTTATCCCGGTTGCCCACGGAAAGGAATTTGCTGCGAGTGTATTAAACATCATCTGGAGAAAGATGAATTGCCAGCCTGCTATTTTTCCCAAGAAACTGAAAAGACTTATGATCGCTCTATTAATCGCTTTATCAAAGACCATAGTTAAGTTATGGAAGATCTCTTTGAAAAAAATTTCAATAAGCACTTGAAGCAAGGAGCGCCTTTGGCGGAAAGAATGAGGCCAAGGGATTTTAAGGACTTTTTTGGCCAGGAAGAATTAGTGGGGGAGAACAGCCCTTTAAGACGGGCTATTAATAATGACAACCTCAGCTCCCTTATCTTTTGGGGACCACCGGGCTCGGGCAAGACTACTTTAGCCAGGATTATTGCTGAACAAACCAAAGCGCACTTTATTAAATTTTCGGCAGTCACCACCGGGGTCAAGGATTTAAAAGAAGAGATAAAAAAGGCCAAGGACAGGTTAAAATTCAAAAAAGAGAGAACGATTCTCTTTATTGATGAATTGCATCGTTTCAGCAAAAATCAACAAGATGTGCTCCTGCCCTATGCTGAAGACGGCACAATAATATTGATTGGAGCAACTACCGAGAATCCCTCTTTTGAGGTAATTTCACCCCTGCTCTCCCGTTCCGCTGTTTATATCCTTAAATCCCTCTCAGCTGAAGCCTTGACTAAAATAATCCTGAGCACCTTGGAAGACAAAGAAAGAGGATTAGGAAAATATAAATTAAAGATTACCGATAAAGCCTTGGAGCGATTAATTAGCTTTGCTGATGGTGATGCCCGAGTAGCGCTCAATGGCTTGGAATTTATCGCCGGTTATCTCAAGGGGGATAAGAAGAAAACAATAAGGGCTGAAGATGTTTCCCAGATTCTGAAAGAGCATGCCCTGAGATATGATAAAAAAGGGGAAGAACACTATAATCTAATATCTGCCTTTATCAAAAGCATGAGAGACTCTGATCCCAACGGAGCTCTCTATTGGTTGGCTCGGATGGTAGCTGGGGGAGAAGATCCGCGCTTTATTGCTCGCCGCATGGTTATTTTTGCCTCTGAGGATGTTGGCAATGCTGATCCCCAGGCTGTCATTTTGGCAGTAGCCGTAGCCCAGGCAGTAGAGTATGTTGGCTTGCCCGAAGCTGAAATTAATTTGGCTCAAGGAACAACCTATCTAGCTACTGCCCCGAAGGATAATGCCTCCTATCAAGCTCTCCTACAAGCTAGGGTAGATGCTCAGAAGGGTTCTTTTGGCGTGCCTCTTCATCTGAGAAATGCTGTCACTGACTTGATGAAAAACATCGGTTATGGTAAGGATTATAAGTACGCTCATAATCTTCCGGACAAGCAGCCAGTCCAAAAGCATTTTCCTGATGAACTGGGCGAAAAAACATATTATCAACCCAAGCAATAATAGACAATGAAAAAAATAGTATACAGTTTAATCATTCTTTTCTTTCTCACTGGCCTGTTTCTGTTTTGGGATGATATTAGCAGCGGTTATCAGCGATTTTTATTTGAGATTAACAGTAGGGAGGGGATCACAGATAGCGTGATAGAGAAAATTAAAAGAAGGGTGTCCAGCCCTGCTCCCTTGCGTTCGTCAGAAGACCACCCTGCTTCTTTTTTAGATAGCCAATTGATTATTCAGCTTGTTAATCAGGAAAGAGAAGACAATGGCCTGGCGCCATTGTCAGAAAATCATCTCCTTAACCAGAGTGCCGGCTTAAAGGTTGACGATATGTTTGCGAGGCAATATTTTAGCCATGATGCTCCTTCGGGAGAGAAAGTTTCTGACCTAATAGATCAGACGGGCTATCAGTTTATTTTGGCCGGAGAAAATCTTGCCCTGGGTAATTTTAAGGACAGCCAGGCCTTAGTATCTGCCTGGATGGACAGTCCGGGCCATCGAGCTAATATTCTTAATCCTGGCTATCGGGCTATTGGCATAGCCGTTAAGCAATCTGATTTTGATAATAATCTCACCTGGTTAGCAGTTCAGCATTTTGCTACTCCTGCTTCGCTTTGTCCGGAACCGGACCCCTTGTTAGCCGAGGAAATAGAATTAAAAAAAGAACGGTTAGAGGAAATAGAAGATACCCTGGAGACATTGGAAGAGAAAATAATAAATATGCAGCCAAAACGAGGGGCGGTTTACAGGGATGCAGTAGAGACATATAATGATTATGTTGCTCTCTACAATGAGTTAGTAACAGAGATAGAGGCTCTAATTAAACAATATGATCAGACGATTAATTTGTTTAATCAATGTATTGCTGATTTTAAAAATAACTAAATCTCATTTATGATTAGCTTTGAAGATTTTAAAAAAATTGATCTCAGGATTGCCAAGATATTAGAAGCAGAGAAAGTCCCTGGTTCTGATAAGTTAATAAAGTTGCAATTATCTTTGTCTGACAAGGAAGAAGAAACAAGACAGATTGTTGCTGGTATCCAGGCATCCTATCAGCCTGAATCATTAATCGGACAGGAGATAGTTATAGTGGCTAACTTGGAACCAAGGACTATTTTTGGTCTGGAGAGTCAGGGCATGCTTTTAGCAGCTAAAGATAACGGAGCAGTGCTCTTGAGACCAGACAAAGAAGTAATCCCGGGCAGTCCTGTTGGTTAATATGTTTGTTAAGGCAAGAGTATTCCTTCAAGCTAAAAAAGAGTCAATTAAAGAAAAAAAGGAAAACAGCTTGGAGATCAGGATAAAAGAAAAACCAATTAATAATCAGGCCAACAAAAGGCTGATTATTATTTTAGCTCAATATTATAAGGTTGCTCCGGCTAAGATAAAACTGATAAAAGGAGCTCGGCAGACAAATAAAATATTCAAGATAAAAAGAGATGAATAAACTCCAAAAGATTTATAGAGAATTGCGCAAGCGGCACGGGCACCCTAAAGACCAATGGCTTCATTGGTGTAAGAGGCCAAAGAGCAAAGCAGATAAAGAAAGGGTAATAATGGGAGCTATTCTTACTCAGCAAACTAATTGGAATAATGTTTGCCAAGCCCTGGACAATCTTAACAAGGCTGGTATTAAAACACTCAAGGATATAGCTGCTCTTGAAAAGGAGAAAAGAAAAGTTGCTAATTTGATAAAACCGTCCGGTTTTTATAAGACAAAAACCAAATATCTTTTTAATCTAGTTGATTTTCTTGTTGCCAATTATGAAGATTTTGAAAAGATTGATAAGAGCAATCTTCTTCCCTTGAGGGAAAAATTAATAAAGGTCAAGGGCGTAGGTAAGGAAACGGCTGATGCGATTCTCCTTTATGCCTTTGAGCAACCAGTTTTTGTTATAGATCAATACACCAGGAGGTTCGCAAAGAGAAAAAAGATAACTAACAAATTTTCCTATGAACACTTACAAACATTATTTCAGACAAAGGTTAAAAAGGACTACCGCCTTTATCAGGACTATCATGCTCTGATTGTTATAGCAGAGCAGCATTATGCTAAAAGTCAACTTTACAATTAATTTTAAAAGAGTAGAATTAAGAGAATAATTTTATGCCTAAATATCTTGAAAAAGAAACTTTAGAAAAACTAAAGAAAAAACTGGAAGGACTAAAAGGGGAGGGAAGAAAAGACATAGCCAAGCGCCTTGAAAAAGCAGTCAGCTTTGGTGATCTCAGCGAGAATGCTGCTTATCAGCAAGCTAAAGAAGACAAGGATATGTTGGAAAGGGAGATTGTGGAATTAGAAAAAAAGATTGAAGAAGCAATAGTAGTAAAAAAACCAACTAAAACAGACGCTGTTTATATCGGCGCTAAGGTAGATTTGGAATCTCAAAAAGGGAAAAATACTTTTAAGATTGTTGACCCTGAAGAGTCAGATCCAACTAATAGCAGAATCTCCTATGATTCTCCTTTGGGTAGGCTTTTGTTAAACAAGAAAAAAGGTGATTCTGTTGAAATTGAAACACCAGCTGGGAAGATTAGGTATAAGATTATTAAAATCTCCTAATTATTGTTTATATTATGTCACTCTCTGTTGGTATCGTTGGTCTGCCAAATGTTGGCAAATCAACACTCTTTAAGGCACTGACCAATCAAACAGTGGATATCTCTAATTATCCTTTTTGTACTATAGAACCCAATACAGGCATCGTCACGGTGCCTGATCAGAGATTAATAAGTCTCTCTAATCTTAGCCGGGCTAAAGAAATTGTCCCGGCTGTTATTAAATTTTTAGACATTGCTGGTTTAGTTAAAGGAGCAGCTGAAGGCCAGGGTTTGGGCAATCAATTCTTGGCTCACATCAGAGAGGTTGATATTATTCTTCATCTAGTGAGGCGTTTCCAATCAGAACAGATAGCTCATGTAGAGGCGGATATTAACCCAGAAAGAGATATAGCAACAGTCAACCAGGAATTAATTTTAAAGGATATTGAAACAATAGATAAAAGGATAACAAAGATTCAAAAAGCTATTAAAGCTGGCGATAAAGCAGCAATAAGAGAGGAGGAAAAGCTAAAAGAAATAAAAGATGAGCTAGAAAAAGGGAATACCAGTCTGTCTGCTTCAGCCCCGGCAGAACTGTTTCTTTTAACAGCCAAGCCTCAGATTTATCTTTTTAATGCCGATCAGAATAATGATATCAGCGACCTGGAAAAAGTAATGGAGAATAAAGGCAACGGCTATCTCCGGCTGGATATTCGGGAAGAGTTGGATATCACTGCATTAAACGAAGAAGAAAAAAAAGATTTTGGCTTAGGAGAACCTCAATTAGATAAATTAATTAAAAAATGTTATCAATCATTATCTTTAATAACTTTCTTTACTATCACTGGAGGGAACCAAACAAGAGCTTGGCCGATTAAGAAAGGTGCTGATATTATAGAAGCAGCAGGAATGATTCATAATGATTTTGCTGAACACTTTATTACTGCCTCAGTGATTAATTGGCAAGCGTTAGTGGAGGCCGGCGGCTGGAAGAAAGCTAAAGAAGAAGGATTGCTTAAAACAGCTGGTCGAGACTATGTTGTAAATGATGGTGATGTTGTTAAAATAGAACATGGCTAAAACAATTGAAAAACTTATTGATTTTATTGTTATCTTAATCTGTTTCTTGTTCGCTATCTGGTCGCTCTGGAAAATATTTGTTAATTAATAAAAAAATATGTATTCAACAATTTTAATAACCGGCTTTGCCGGCGGCGTTATCAGGGGATTAGTGGGTTTTATCAAACATTACTACAGTTATAAGAATGTCTCCTTTAAGCTTAACTACTTTCTAACGATGTCTTTCTTGTCAGGCATTATTGGCCTGTTAGCAGTGGCTGCAGTTAAGGAGGTTGGCTTTACTCTCCTGGGCACCTTTACACCTGCGCTGGCTTTTATTATTGGTTATGCCGGCGGAGATTTTATAGAAAATATTTATAAGATTATTATAAAAAAATCATCATTATATCCTTTGGATAAGGAATAAAAAATATGGCTAAAAAAACAACCGTTCTAGTAATTATCAGCCTCATCGTCTTAGGGGGGATAATCTATTTTTCTTTTTTCAAAAACCAGGAATCTGAATATAAATTGGCAACTGTGGCAAGAGGGGAAGTCTTTAGAGAGGTTTTAGAAAATGGTCAGGTAAAACAGGGCGAATCATTAGAGTTGTCTTTTAATAATCCTGGCCGGATTGAGAAGATTTATGTTCAAGTAGGTCAATCAGTGGCTCCAGGAGAAACCGTGATTAAATTAGAAACAGGAGAGCTTGAAATTCAAGCAAAGCAAGCTCAATCTGATTTAAAATATTATCAAGCTCAGTTAGACAAACTATTAGCTGGAGCTAGCTCAGAGGAGATTCGTCAAGCTGAAACAAGTGTTGCTAACGCAGAAACATCAGTAGCTGATGCTCAAGAGAACTTGAATAATGTTGAAAAGAAAGCAGTAGAAGATTTAAAAGGGGATTACGAAGACGCTGTGAATGCCTTGGATAGTGCTTATCTGAAAATTTATAATGCTTATATAATGGTTAAGTCTGTTCAAGAGGACTATTTTTATTATTATGACCAGGAGAGCGCAAGGGTGAGAGCCAATAAAGGTTTTATCCAGGAAGAGATGGAAAAGGTGAAGGAATATCTTGATAAAGCCCAAGCCAGTGGTCGTTATGATGATATTGATCAGACTCTGGTTATAGCTAGGGAGTCATTGTCAAAAATCTATCAGTCTCTAGCTATTATTCGTTCAACCTGTGAAGAATCAAGTTATAAGAAAACCGTCTCAACCGCAGATAAGGCTGCTTTAGACACAGAAAAGACAAATATCAACACAGCTCTAGGCAATATTATTAGTGCTCAACAGACTATTGCCAGTACAATCTTGACTAATAAATCAAACATAGATACAGCTCAAGCCAGTCTAACCAAAGCTCAAGGCACCCTCCAATCCGCCGAAGATAGTCTTGCTCTTTTGTTAGCTGAACCTCGGGAGTCAGATATAGCCTCCTATCAGGCTCAAATAGCAAAAGCCGAATCCAGCTACCAGTTATTGCTGAAACAAATATCAGATGCTTATTTAAAAACGCCGATTAAAGGCCAGGTATCTGAAATTAATAAAGAAGAAGGAGAAATGGTCAATACCTTAAGCGGGGAAGCGATAGTTAAAGTATTACCCGCAGCGCCCTTTAGTATAGAGGCCCATATTTATGAAGAAGATGTAGTCAAGATAAATATTGGTGACAAGGCTTATATTAATCTTATTGCTTTTCCAGGCAAGGATATTGAAGGAAAGGTAATCAGTATTAGCCCGGCTGAAAAGGTAATAGATAAGGTCGTCTATTATGAAGTCAATATTTCCTTGGAAGGCATAGACAATACAATCAAGCCTGGGATGACTGCCGATTTAGCCATCAGAACAGACACTAAGCAAGATGTCTTAGTGATACCAGACAATGCTGTCATTAAGAAAGATAATAAGTATTTTGCGCAAGTGTTCCAGAACGGAGAAACAAAGGAAAGGGCAATAGAAATAGGTCTGGAAGGTTCGAATGACGTGGTAGAGGTAATCAGCGGTTTATCAGAAGGCGAAGAAATTATAATAGAAGAATGAACCAAGAGTTAATAGTAAAACTTGAAGAAGTTTGGAAGATATATAAATTAGGTAAGATTGATTTATATGCTCTCCGGGGGGCCAGCTTAGCAATAAATACAGGTGACTTTGTGACTATTATGGGTCCTTCTGGCTCTGGCAAATCAACCCTGCTTAATTTGATTGGTTGTTTAGATTTTCCCACTAAAGGGAAAGTTTTTCTTAAAGGTAAAGATATTAGTATACTACCGGAAGATGCACTCTCTCGATTACGAGGGGAAACAATTGGTTTTGTTTTCCAGGAGTTTAATCTCTTAGCTCACCTCAATGCCTTAGAGAATGTCACCCTACCAATGGTTTTTCAGGGAAAATCTAAAGAAGAGAGGGAACAGAGAGCTGCTTATTTATTAGACAAAGTCGGCTTAGCCAAAAGAACAGACCATCAACCGGCCGAGTTGTCCGGTGGAGAAAGACAAAGGGTATCTATTGCTCGGGCATTTGCTAATAATCCGGAAGTAGTTATTGCTGATGAGCCTACCGGTAATTTAGATTCAGTAACCGGCCAAAAGATAATGGAAATACTGACCGATTTTCATAAAAAGGAGAATAAGACGATTATTGTTGTTACTCATGACCCCAATATTGCTGAATACAGTGATAAGTTAATTAACATTAAAGATGGCCAGATTATTAAAAATCATACTCAAGCAGCTAAAAGCCTATGGAGCAAATAGAAGAATATTTTAAAATAGCTTTAAGGAATTTAACTACCCGTTCCCTCAGGAGTTGGCTGACTATTTTCGGTATTGTCATTGGCGTCTTCCTTATTATCAGTTTATTATCTCTTAGTGAGGGTCTTAAGGATACTATGATGGAGCAACTACAAGCTCTGGGTGGGGATGTTATTATGATTATGCCCGGTGGCGGCGGTGGTGAAGGAGGAGAAGAAATGATGATGATGATGTCAATGATTATGGGCGGTGATAATCTAGAGAGGGAGGATTTGGACATTATTGAAAAGACAAGGGGTGTAGCTAATGTTATCCCTATGTCTTACACTACTGTGTCTGTGCGATACGGCGAAGAGCAGAAAACAATTATGATAGCTGGCATCAAATGGGAAAAAAGTCTGGACCTGTTTAAAAGATTTCAGGGCTGGGAATTAGAAAAAGGCAGATGGCCGATAGAGGGTCGCAGGGAGATTATTCTGGGCAAGGAGACGGCTACTGATATGTTTGACCAGAAAGTAAAATTAGGCGAAGAAATGACAATAAAGGGGAGAAGATTTAAAATAGTAGGCAATCTGAATTCTTTGGGCAATAAATCAGATGATAGCTCTGTCTATGTTGATTTGGATCTTTATCATGATTTAACGGGTGAGCAGAAAGGCTCAGCTAATATGGCCATGGCTATTATCAGAGAAGGGGAGGATTTGGATACAGTGGCTGCAGCTATAAAAGATAATTTGGAAATAACTAGAAAAAGAAAGATAGGGGAAGACACACGGGACTTCTCTGTTATTACTTCAGAAAAGATTAGCGGTATTGCTAACAGTATTCTTTCTATCCTTCAATTAGCTATATTTGCTTTTGCTGGGATTGCTATTGTTGTAGGGGGTATCGGCATCACCAATACAATGTTTACTTCTGTGCGGGAAAGGACGAGGGAAATAGGAACAATGAAAGCTATTGGAGCTAAGAATTCTGCTATCTCTAAAATATTCCTCATTGAAGCTGGGATTATTGGTCTGGCTGGTGGGATAGGCGGCACTGTCTTGGGGGTTCTTTTTGCTCAATTAATAGGTGTTTATACCCGGACTCAATCAGCTTTTTATTTTTCGGCTGCGATATCACCAACCCTTATCCTATTCGGATTATTATTCTCTTTCTTTGTTGGTTGCTTGGCTGGATTGCTGCCTGCTCGGCAAGCAGCACGATTACAGCCGGTTGAAGCCCTTCGGAGATATGAATAATTATAAAACCCTTATTGATTCTTTGGTTGCCGGGGGTTGGTTGAAGAGTTCCAACCTTATTAAGGCTTTTAAAAAAATTAAAAGAGAAGACTTTCTTCCCGCCTCAATCAGAACAATGGCTGGCGCAAACGAAGCTCTTGCTATAGGCTATGGCCAAACAATTTCCCAGCCCTTAGTGGTTGCTTTTATGCTGGAGCTCTTGAATCTTAAAGAGGGGGAGAAAGTCTTAGATATTGGCGCTGGTTCTGGCTGGACAACTGCGCTTATTGCAGAATTAATTAAGCCTCAAGGGAGGGTCGTTGCTTTTGAAATTGTCCCCGAGCTATTCTCTTTTGGCCGCGATAATGTCATTCAGTATAACTATTTGAGCAAGGGTATTGTTTCTTTCCTTAATCAAAATGGCTCAAAGGACCTCTCTCAACTACTTAATCTCTCTGGGTTTCAGGCAGGTGTTGATAAAATATTATCATCAGCTGCTTTAGAGAAGAAAGCAGGCAAGGATATTATAGAGAGTTTGCCTCTTGCTTGGCGGGATGTTCTGAAAACAGGAGGCGCTATTGTTACGCCTATTGATAATTCTATCTGGCTGTTTTCAAAAGAAAGTGATGCTGATTTTCAGGCAAGAGAATATCCTGGCTTTTCTTTTGTCCCTTTAATAACTAGCTAAAGTTATGACAAGACAAAACTATATCACCATTCTCTTAATCGTCTCTTTTTTTATATCTTACTGGTGGCTTGTTTATTCGCCCGTGGAGACTGGAGAGGAAAAAGAATTCACAATTAGAAAAGGAGATAATTTAAGTCAGGTTGCCAGGGGTCTAGCAAGAGAAGATTTAATTAGAAATCGTTTTTTCTTTATGCTCCATATTTTCTTAAAGGGCGAAGCGCGTAAGATTAAAGCCGGCCAGTACTTAGTAAGTTCTGATCAATCGGCAGCTGATATTGCTGATATGATTGTAGAAGGAGCAGTTATTAAAAACAGCATAACCATTATCGAGGGGTGGGGACTAGATGATATTGCCGCTTACTTAGAGGAGAAAAATATTTCTGGCCGGGCAGAGTTTTTTGGAGTGGTTGGTTATCCAGATAAAGGTTATGATGATAGCTATCACAATTCGGCATCTCCTCTCTTTACTCAGCGATTTGAATTTATTCAGACAAAACCTTCATCTCATTTAGAGGGCTATCTCTTCCCGGACACTTACGCAATAAAGAGTAGTGCTAAAATAGAAGATATTGTTTTAAAAATGCTTTCTAATTTTGAGAGTAAGATTACTCCTGCTATGGAAGATGCAATCAAGACTCAAGGAAAAACCCTTTTTGAAATAGTTAATATGGCTTCACTCTTAGAAAAAGAGGTTAACAGTCTTGAGGATAAAAAAATAGTCTCGGGTGTTCTCTGGAAAAGGATTAAACAGGGAATGCCTCTCCAGGTTGATGCGACCATTATTTATTTAACTGGCAAGAAAACAACCAGGATACCCTTGACGGATACACAGATAGATTCTCCTTATAACACCTATAAATACAAAGGGTTGCCCCCGGCTCCTATTGCTAATCCTGGTCTTGACAGTATTGTAGCAGCCATATATCCTGAAGACAGTAGTTTTTGGTATTACTTATCTACGCCTGAAGGAAAAACTATTTTTAGTAAGACGTTAGAAGAACATAATACTGCTAAAAATAAATATTTATCCAATTAAATATGGCTAATCAAGCTATAGCAACAAAAACATCAGCTGGGCTTGATAAAAGTGGGGAGGCTAGAGGGAAAAGAGCAGTAATGATAATTGCTTTTAAAGATTTTCGGGACGAAGAATATTTTATTCCTCGCCAAGTTTTAGAAATGAATGATATCAGAGTAACTACTTGCAGTGTTGAAAAAGGCAAGGCTGTAGGTACTTATGGCGGGGAGGTTGAGGTTGATATTAAGCTGGAGGAATTAGCTATCAATGATTATGATATTATTATTTTTGTCGGAGGAGCCGGAGCAGCTAGTTATTTAGACGATAAGAGGTGTTGGGCAATAGCCAGAGCAGCTCTGACAAATAATAAAATATTAGCAGCTATCTGTATTGCTCCGGCTATTCTTGCTAAGGCAGGAGTATTAAAAGGAAAACAGGCGACAATCTGGTCTTCGCCTATGGACAAGTCAGCTATCAAGATATTAAAAGGAGAGGGAGCTATTTATCAAGATCAGGATGTGGTTCAAGACAATAATATTATTACAGCCAACGGCCCTCAATCAGCTCGTAAATTCGGAGAAGCTATCGCTAATGTGTCCAACTATTAAGGAAGAGTTGACAAATAATTATTTTTAAGTTAACTTATACATATCCCCAGACAGCAGGCACTCTTCAGAGAGATAATTCCTGCCGAGGATAAAACCCATTCAATAATGAGGGGTATGTCTGTGGGGAACCACAGATTTTTAATTTGATTATTATGGCTAAGAATAAAGAAGAAAAAAAAGAAATAGTTAAAGAGCTGACCGATGCTTTTGAACAAAAGCAATCAGTGGTTTTTATTGATTTTAAAGGTTCAAAAGCTGAAGATCTTTTTGAGATGAGGAATCAATTAAAAGATAACGGTTGTCTCTTAAAGGTCACCAAAAAGACTTTGCTAGGCCTTGTGCTTGAATCCTTAGGGGCCAAAGAAATAGGGAATGAATTAACAAAAATGGAAGGACAGATTGCTATTGTCTTTGGGTTCGGAGATGAGATAACAGCTTCAAAGATTGTCCATAGGTTTGCTAAGGGTAATGAAAATATAAAAATCTTAGGAGGTGTTTTTGGAGATAATTTTGCTGTCCAGCAACAAGTTGTTGAGATGGCTGAATTACCTTCCCGTGAAGAGCTCTTAGCGAAATTGGTAGCTATCTTTAATAGTCCTTGTTATGGTTTTGTTAATGCTTTAAAAGGAAATTTGAGAAATTTTGTTTTTCTCTTAAGTAAAAGGTCAACGCAATAAATAAATTATTTACTAATAAATATTATGGCAGAAGAAGAAAAAAAAGAAGTAAAAGAAGAAGTTAAAGAAGAGCAGCAAGAAGAAAAGACTAAAGAAG
>JAGYMG010000119.1 GCA_018400675.1 bacterium | reverse complement strand
GGTATAAGCCAGAAAACCTATCTTGGTATCATTAACTTCCCTTATCTTTAAAGAAAAGGCTTCCTCTTTATTAAGACCAGCACCAACATAGTCTATTCCATTCTCTTTTAAAATATCAAAGGTATCTTCCAGAGCTATGCGTTGATAGTCAAACATATGATTATTAGCCAAAGAGAGAACATCGAAGCCAGCATAAACCAAGCCCTCTATTGCTGCTGGTTCAAAGCGGAAAGAATAAATACTGCCTACCCGCTCTCCCCGATTGCTGATAGATCCTTCTAAATTACCAAAAAGCACATCAGCCTCCTGGAGTTTATCCCTAATATTTAAAAAGGGGAATCTAAAATCATTGTTGCCATATTCCCTGACAGCGTAGGCTACCCCCCTGTTAAGCATCATATCGCCAACAAAGAAGAGGTTAATGGTTGAATCCTCTGCGCTTGTCTCTTCTTCATCGTAGTCGTCCCTTTGCCAGGAGTCTTCGCTGGAAGGAATATGTTCCAGAGCCAAGACACCTGCTAAAAGAATTAAAATAATAACTACTATTAGGGCTTGGTAACGCATTTTAATATATTATTACCTCTATCCTAACTAAAAACAGCTGACTCGGGAAGAGTCAGCTATTTTTTATTGCGATGTTTGTCAGCCAAAAAATCTATATACCCCTCACGCCCTCTTTTTGGAGAAGAGCTCTTTTCTTTTTTATTCCTCGGTTGTAGCCACCGATGCTACCATCAGAGCGTATTACTCTATGGCAGGGAATCTCGGGATCCCTGTTTTTATTCAGAATATTGCCCACTGCCCGCCAGGCTTGGGGCCGGCCAGTTCGCTGGGCTACTGCTTTATAACTCATCGTCTTCCCAGCCGGAATTTTTTTAACTATTGCCAAAACTCTTTTCCTCATTATTTCTTATCGACCACAAGATTAGATTGGATAAAGTCATTAGCTTTTTCTAGTATCCCTCTGGCATTCTTAAAGGTTAGCTTCTTCAAAGCTGATTCATAGTCTAGCCATTGGTATCCCTTATGTTCTTCAGAAATCTCCACCTCTTTCTCTTGAGTCTCCCCTAAAAAATAGGTGACAACTTTAAAAACATTGTCATTGTCCATCCTGAAGAAGTATTTGTTCCACTCTTTAAAATCTTCCTTTATCTCAATATCCTTTAAGCCTGTCTCCTCTTGGGCCTCCCTTAAAGCTGTTTCCTTTGGCTTTTCACCTGACTCGATGTGACCCTTGGCAAAACCCCAGTAGTCATGGCCATAATCTAAAACAAGATAATAGATTGTATTATTGCCTCTTCGAAATATTATTATCCCGGCTGATTTCCTAAAAATCATAAAGTTCTCTAGTTGATATTTATTCTGCTATTCTATCACAACTTTCCCCTGATATCATTTATTTCTTTAGCAATCCTGTCTTCGGCCTCTCTTAAGGTATCAAGGAATTGGTCTCGGATTACTTTTTCTTCCGAATTCAAACCGGGCTTGCTGTCCAGATACTCAATTTTCTTTAATATGCCTTCCTTGAGATCGTCAAAATTAGTCTCTAAGCTCAAGAGGGCTTCATTAGACTCTTCTCTGATCCTCTTCTTTTTGTAAAAGATAAGATAAACAACTATTGTGATTATTAGGATAATAATAGTTATTAATAGATAGAGCAAATGATTATAGAGTAACAAAGAATAATTCTTTCGGTTGGTTTTTCTAATTTTTTCACCAATCTGTTTGCTTTTCTTCTCTCTTAGGAGCCTACTGTTTTCTGGCTGCTTTTTAAAAGGAAATGTATTTTTTGTTATGCTTCTCCATGCTGTATTTATAGGAAATCTCGAGAGTCAAGACTAATATATAAATAGTCTGAAAGAGCGTCAATAGATAAAATCGTAGAGAGCCTTCAAGGTTGTTTTTAAAATTATTTCAGATGGCTTT
>JAGYMG010000118.1 GCA_018400675.1 bacterium | reverse complement strand
AGGGCCATAACCATCGCTATCGGTTGTCTTTAAAGAAACCGTTTCTGATTCGGTACTAGAGAAACTGACTTCCGGATTTTGGCTATTAGCATTTGTTTCATTAACATAACTGTAATCTACTCCCTCTTCTCCGCTAAACAGCCATTGCCAGCCAGCGGCCGTCGCTCCGCCATAAGTGGAGCTTTCATCAAGAAAAGTGGTAGTTGATCCAGCTGAAGGTTCGCTGGGATCAATACTGAAACTTGGAACAGGCCAATGATGATTATTAATTACCTGGAAAGTGTCTGTTTCCGACCAATTTCCCCAGACATTATCCAGATTACGGACTCTTACTCGCCACCAATAATCAGTCCCCCCATATTTCAAATTACAGCGAGTTTCATTTTGGAAACCATTTTCTCCAATATGACAAGTCCCGACCGTATCATCAAACTTATCAGCATCATAATTCGCATGGTGGGAAGTGGAAGAAACACCTGCCTGGTAACGGTAAATTAAGTTACTTAAATCAGCATCGCTGTAAATTTCTACTTCGTAGCCGTTAATATCTCCGCCTACTTCCCAATTCAAAGTCGGGTGAAGAGAATCAGAGCAAAAATCCCAGGTATCGTGAGGGTCAGTTGGCTGGATGCCCATCGGCATCCCTGTATAGACCATATAATCAAAGGACGAACCATCTGTTAGATGATTAAAACTAATCCAACCAAGAACATCGCTTCCGTAAGCCCAGCCTTCGAATTCTTTGCTATCAACATCTAAGCTCACTTCATAATCATAGCTGTCTCCTGTTTTCTTGTTTAGACTGATCCAGCCATCCCAGCCGTCGCCGTAATTCAAGACTCTCGCCCAGCCGTCTAATTGATAATTATCTTCTCTCAAACGGGCAATACAGGATTCATCAACGCAAGGATCATCGCTGGGAGGAGTCCCGGTTTCATCTCGGTCAAAGGAAATCCAACCAAGATTGTCGGCCCAGACATGGCCGCTCAATTTATTGCTGGCTTCATCAATCGCCACCCCATAATCATAAGCCCCCGGACCCTGGAAGCCTATCCAACCGATAACATCCGAGCCCCAAGCCCAACCCTGAAGATAACCTGCGTCATTAACAAAGACTCCGCTCATCGCTCCCGTTCCTTCCGTCCAGCCATCAGCGTTGCATTCTGTTCCATAGCATCTTAATTTAATCCAGCCGTCCCAGCCTCCTTCAGGGGCTTCCAAGAATTTAGCCCAGCCGCTGAATTCCTTTGTCCCGGAATCATAACGGGCAATCGCTCCGGTAGTCTGGTAGGGCTCCCCGGGAGGATTGCCGGTATCTGTTCGGTCAAAAGAAAGCCAGCCAAGATTATCAGACCAGGCTTCTCCTGAAAGATTGCCACTTCCGTCGACACTTACTTGGTGGTCAGCCGTTCCTGGATCACAATCGTCATCAGTCGCACAATTAAAGCTTATCCAGCCGATATTATCCGACCAACCCCAGCCCTCTAATTCTCCAGTCCCAGAATTATATTCCGCTATTAGAGAACTAATGTCGCTGTTATTGAAAGAGAGCCAGCCGATATTATCTGACCAGGCAAATCCTCTGACATTAGCTCCAAATTCGTTCTTCGGCTGGACAGTTATTAGATAATCCGTCCCGTCACTCCAACCTCCTTCTAAATTATCCTGGTCCCAAAACATCCAGCGCTGATAATATTTCACTTGGTTAAGATCTAGGGAGGTTCCATCGTAGGTGACTTCTAAACGATCACCTTCGGCCACCGAACAGGCTTTCTTGGTGCTATCCCAATAGGGAGTATCCCAAGAACCTCCATCAGCTATCACTTGAACTTGATAAAAAGTAGCTGTTGAAGAAGAAGGCCCATCGTATTCCGCGCTCAAGACAGGACTGCTACTGGCAATATCGCTCGGGTTAACTTTGCCATCAGCCAGAATATCTATCGG
>JAGYMG010000117.1 GCA_018400675.1 bacterium | reverse complement strand
TATCCTTTAATAGGTGTCTGTCCCTATTTATTCTTGCTCCGGCTCCTGGTTTTCCTCTGGCTGTTCCGGCTCTTGATCTGATTGTTGCTGGCTAGATTCTAACCAACTCTTGGTTATAGGTTTGTCTCCTTCTCTCTCTAGGATATCTTTTTGTATCTCAACAGCTTTTTGAATTTCGATAGTTTTATTTCTAACATAATCTACTTCACCAGATTGATATTCAGAAAGTTCCAGCATTTGATTAATCTTTATACCCATCTCCGCATTTATATTTTCCAACTGCTCGGCAGCGTTAGCAAGCTGTTCATAGATAGTCCTGCTGGCGCTGGCGGCAAAATCTTTTAACTTATCACTTACCGCGCTTAACTCATCAATATTAGACATTGCATTGGTAATAACACCACCGACACTCTCTAAGGTCTCACCCATACCTTCTAGGCTTTGGATATCCAAACCGGCAACCTGGCCCATGGTAGTTGTGGTAGTAGCTCCTATTTGCTCTAGATCAGTAGAAATTACCTGAATATTTATGCCGTCTAAAGTACCTTTAGTTGTTTCTTGACAAACAATAGTGTGCTCTCCTTTACCCCAATCAAACTCAACATCATACTCATAGACACCTGACTCACCAGCAATAGTTTCTGTCATAAGCTCAGAATCTATTTGTTTGGTATTATCAGCATCATAAACATCTATAGTAGGAGCAAGGCCTAAATCAGCTTTATACCTGACAGTTAAGGTGTCGCCTTCTTTGATGTAATCTTTTATATTCAGGATTCGAGAACTGGCCTTTTGTTTGACTTCTTCTTTTAAAACAGTTTCAGCTGAACTAACTTTACTTTTAATAGTAGTTACCCCTGTGTCTACTTTAGCTTGAGTAGCTGCTGCTTCAGTAGCAACTTTAGTTCTGGTAGCCTCAGCTTCAGTTGAAACTTTAGTTCTGGTTCCTGCAGCTTCTTCGGTTACCTTGGCCCTGGTTGCCGCAGATTCAGTTTCTACCGTAGTCTTAACCCCTGCTACTTCCGCTTTTATCTCTTCGGTCCAAACCTTTAACCTGGCGCTGACTCCAATATCAAAGGTATCAACTGCGCTATAAGTTATATTCAGCGGATCATCGCTATTGCCGGTAACTCCTGAGCCATAAAGAATACTCATCTTGGCAAAATAACTCTTACCGGCAACAAAGCCTTCTGAATCAACCGCATCATCAATAGTAAACCAGTAGTTTCCTTCTTCATCTGCTTCAGACAAGGTAGCACTATATTTAGTTGTGTTCATATCTGAACTATCGTAGATATCTAAACTGCAAGTCTGTAAAATATTCGGTTCTTCTGAAACAATTTGCTGGCCTCTCTTTTCTAGACGGATAATAACATTCAACCGGTCATCATCTTCATCATAGACAAAATCATCTAACACTTTGTAGTCAGCCAAAGATTCGGCTACAGACATCATATAGATAGTCCAGGTAATATTATTATCGTAACTGGCATCAAGATAGTCAGCAGCCGGATTAGTTATTTTCTCTTCAGTAGTTTCAACATAAGCCTCTTTGGTAAAGTTAAATTGATATGTATCGTAAGGCAAATAAAATGAAAAGGGGCTGTTGCCGGTAGTAGGGTTAGTTAAATCTGAGTAACTGTATGCCTCTCCGGTTTCGGCGTCTAATATTGTAAAGGTAACATCAGTTAAGGCGCTGCCGTTTACAGAGTCAACTACTTTTACGGTAACATAATAATCTTTAGAAACAGTAACTGTATCAGACAGACTTGAGTCCGCAAGGCCTGAGGCAGAAGCGGTTAAATTAAGAATGATTGGATATCCGCTAGCTGTATCATCGCCGGAATTATAGACAGCAAAGTTATCAAAGATAGCCCGGCCTGAACGTGCGGTTACTGAACTAGTTGAACTGTCGGTAACTGTACCTGCCGAAGGAGTAATAGTTATCTCCGGGGTAGTAGACGCCAAGTTACCATAATTATCTGTAACATTAACTACAAAGGTAGCCCAGGGAGCATGAGCTACAACTTC
>JAGYMG010000116.1 GCA_018400675.1 bacterium | reverse complement strand
GGACCTAGTCTGGGACCAGGAACTTTCCCCAGGCGTGCATGAACTCGAGGACGCGGTTTCAACCGCGGGCCGAATAGAGAGTATAACCGCAAATTGGGAGTTTGAAGGTAAAGCAACCCTTGAAGTTTCCGCAGATAACGGCGCAAATTATACCTCGGTAGTCAACGGCCTGCCGCTTACCGGCGGTTTTAGCAGCGGAAGCCAGCTGCGTTGGCGGGCCAAGGTTGAAGAGGATTCATATATTAAATACATAAGCATAGGCTATACCGACAGCTCGGGTGTTGCCGGCAGTTTTGGCGAGCCGGAGTTGACGGGATTTGCTTACCGAAAGCCTGTCTCTATAAATAACCCAACCGATAAGGAGCTATTTAACTACCAGGTAAGGGTAGTGGTATCGGAAGGAAGTTTAACCTCTAACGCCCAAAGCCCAAAGCCGGATCTATATTGTGAGGGAAAGATTGAGGCGGATTTTAAGGATGCGCGTTTTACCGCCGCTGACGGCCGGACTATTTTGCCCCACTACCTAGAGAGCATATCAGGTGTGCCCGGCGAGCGGAAAGCAGTGTTTTGGGTTAAGGCCGCTCAGATTCCGGAGGAAGGGGTGCCTCTTTACCTATATTATAGTAATCCGGAAGCAGAGGACAGGTCTTCTCCGGAAGATGTTTTTTATTTATATGATGATTTTAGCGGTGATCAGCTGAATCAAGAGAAGTGGGACCTTATTATTTATGCAGGAGGCGCGCACGGCTACTCTAATTCATTGTTAAAACTAGATGCGGCAAAGGTAATAGCCAAAGATTATACGGTTAAAGACGCAGTTATCGAGTATCAGGCTAAGATAGAGACCGGCTCAGAGGCAAGAGCAGCAGTCAGAGAAGCCCAGGCCAACTCCGCGCAATCCCAGATTGCCTACTCCTCTGATTCAAATGGCATAGAGCACTCTCTGGTAGTGGGAAATATTGTCAGGGCCAATACTTCTTCGGCGATAGAAGCGAATACTTTTTATCAATACCGGGTTAAGGCCGAGGGTGAAAATCTTACTTTTGCCAGATATGCTGCTTCCCAACCTAAATTTTCAACAAAACAAGCTGAGGTAAGTTGTAAGGATAGTGACGGCCTAAAACAGGGTTATTTATCCTTGGCTACAGCCGGCTCAGGCTATGGCGACCGGGTGGCTTATTTTGATTGGATAAGGGTGCGAGCCCTATCCTCTCAAGAACCGTATTTAGAAGAAACCGGCGGCGAAGAGAGAGTAGATTTAGCGCAGTTTCGGGGGGCAGGTTTAAGTTCAAGGGGGAATCTCCAAGGCCCAAATTCCGAAGTTGTTAATTCTGAATATGTTACGGCGGCTATCTCAAGCGCCTGTGAGATCAGCGCGGTTTCTTTGTCTGTGGAGGCTGTGGATCAAGAGAAGTTGGAGGCAGTTTCAATAGGCCTTTCCTTAGACGGCGGTTCAACCTGGGAAAAAGGACTTTATAATGGCAGAGTATATAAGGCAAGGGATGATTTTGAGCCCGGTAATCAACTAAAGGCAAAGCTGAGGTTTTTAATTGATGATTTAGAAGAGCCGGTTGAAATTAAAGAAATTAAGTTAGCTTATGGGCAGGGCCCGGTAGTTGATTCAGATAATATTTATTACCGCGGCGCAACCGGCGCTGATGGAACTTACAGCCAAGGAGATACAATTTATGTAGAGTGGGATAATTCCGCCCGCGGCGATGATAATTTAAATATAGGTTCGGTAAGCTGCGATTTATCCGCCTTTGGCGGCCCGGAAGCCCTTGAGATGGAAGATAACGGAGAGAGAATTTGGACCGGCGAGTATAAACTAGCGAAGGGAATAGAAAAGACAGCAAACGCTTTTATCAGGGTAAGCAACAAGTGCGGAGTTACAGTTCAGGACGGGCATATATTGAGCCTGGATACAGTTAGTCCAGAGTCCAAAGTCCAAAGTCCAAAGTCAGAAGGCGAAGCAGCAAAAGAGGAAGCCGAAAAGCAGGATAAGAAAAATCTCAGGAAAAGATATAGGATAAAGCTGGGAGAGGATGAGGCTGAAGTAGGGGATTTCAGCACCAGGAATTTTAAGCCGGTG
>JAGYMG010000115.1 GCA_018400675.1 bacterium | reverse complement strand
CAAAACCTACAACAAGAGGATCTTGCTCGGCCACAGGGGCTAAACCAGAAATCGGACGCAGAGATATTATCCTGTTTAAACCTAAACTTTGAAATTCCCTAACTAGCACACTAACAGGTTCGGGCTGGCCGTTAAGCATTACTACTGTAGGCTTAAGCTCACCTTCACCATTTTCTTGTTCACCTACCATAAACACCCCGAAATGCTGCTGGCCTTGGCTGTTATTAAAATGGCCGATAAAAGGCTGAGTAGGCGACTCTCTTAATACCTCCATTGCATCATCAAAATCATCGTTAACATGGTATCTATATCCTCCACCAAAAGCATCTTTTATATCTTTATCGCTTATTTCTTTGTTAAACTGCCCATTATTGTTTACCGCCTGCTCAATCTTCGCCCCTACAATCATTATAGCCATCCCCTGCTGGACCAAAACCGAAGCACCAGGTAAGTCTAATCCTGTCAACTCTGCCAATTTAGAAGCAGCCTCTACAGCACAAGCTCCCGTATCTTGAACATCAGCATCCCCTAAAGCATTAATAATATTCTCTAAGACAGTATCATGAGAACCAACCGGAATATCTTTAAGGCTTTCTTTCCAAGGAGGAAAGCCGTTAGAACTTAAGAAAATATCCCGGGCTTCTGCCCCTAACCCTAACTGCACACTATCATCCAATTGCTGAAACCTTAACAAATCCCTCCGTGCTTGGTCCATAACCCAGGCAGTTTGGGAAGCAGCATCTATCTCTTCTAATCTACCTTTAGGTTCCGGAGGAAGAATATTGTGGAATTTTTCGGCCACCTCCTGCTTCTGCCTCCTTTCTTGTTCTAATCTCTCCTGTGCTGCAATTAATTCTAACTGGGTATCGTTATAGTTCTCAGCAAGTGTTGCATGTTGTCTCATCTGTGCGCTTTCAGATTGATTATGCCTATCTTCGGTAACAAGATTATGAAAATCATCTGATTTTCTAGTTGCTTTGTCTGCTGCTTTCTCAGCTTTGGCTAACTCCCTCTCTGCCTCCTCTATTCGTGCATCAGCCTGGGCTAAGACTGAATCAGCCAAAGCCTCAGCCTCCGGCTCTATAGTTCCGGCCTTCTTTTGAATTTCAGTCAATCTCTGAGCATAGGAATGCTCAGGATTAGGATCATCAAGATAGTCTACTGCTTCTTGAACTGGCTCCAGTGGAGTATCTGGGGAGGTAGATTTCTGCAAATCGCCAATATCTTCAATATATTGGCGGTAAGCTGCCTCTAACTCTCGGTAACCTTCAACACGGTTTCCTATGCCAGTGAATATAGCTTCGCTTTCCCATTCCGGCATATCAATATCAATAATAGTATCTAAGGTATCCCGAATAACCTCTATTCGTGCATCAGCCTGGGCTAAATCTTTATCATCTAAAGCCGTAGACAGCTCTCCGGCAGGCTTTCCACCGTGAACTTGGCCTCCTTTAACTACTCCTACTGCTTGGTTAACTTTTGCGTCTCGGAAATCAACAACTAAATCTACATTAACCCCTTTAACAGGTTTTCCTTCTTCATCGCGTTCTGTTGTAATTGTAACTTTTCTATCTCTTAACTGCCCGGATGTTACTGGCCCTAAATCTAACTCATCAGGAACCCCTTGACGAAAATCTTGAGGCACTTCTGTAAAACTAATTAGTCGTTGTAAAGCATCATCTAAATCATTTGAATAGCCAAAATTAAACAATAAATGAGCTATCTTCGGATCATCCTCTATTAACTCCCTGGCTCTTTCCGGCGTAATAGCCTCTTTATCCCTAAGCCTTTCTTTTGCTGCAGCTATTAACTCTTTAGGAAGACCAAACCGCCCAAAGGCCAACCTATTAAAATGGTTGCCTAACCTCCACCGGGCAAAATGCCTGTTAACCTCATCCGGCGAAACTAAACCTAAAGCAACAAGTTCAGCTATTGGCATAAGCGGCATGTTAACCCCCCAAAGCTCCAGATTGGCAGGCACGTTTTGAATGCGCTCAAGTTCCGGTAAGGTAATATTCGGCACAAATAAAGGAATCAACTCTGCGGAAATGCCCTCGCCATCTTCTTTTAGCCCCATTAAATTCCTTCCCACTCTTGCTTCCGGCCGG
>JAGYMG010000114.1 GCA_018400675.1 bacterium | reverse complement strand
GAGATTGTTGAGACGGGATGGGGAATAGTTCGCAATATAGCCAATATGTTTTTCGTCTTAATCCTCTTAATTATTGCTTTTGCCACCATCTTACGTTTAGAAACTTATGGGATGAAAGCTCTCTTGCCAAAATTAATTATTGCCGCTCTTTTAATTAATTTTAGCTTGGTTTTTGCCGGAGCAATTATTGATTTCTCGCAGGTATTAACTCATTTTTTCTATGATGAGATAAAAGGAGAACATGGAATTTCATTTGGAATAGCCAAGATAATTCAAATCCAAAAAACAGAACAAATAAACAAAGAGGCAGAAATCTCTACTAAATTAACCCAAGGCGCTGGGGGAGCATTTCTTGCAATTTTTTCTATGATATTACAGATAGTAATGACTTTCTGTGCTGGTCTGGCTCTTGCCTTTGGCGCTTTTTTCTTAATTGTCCGCTTAATTATGCTCTGGTTTCTTTTAATTTTATCGCCGATTGCCTGGATTTTATGGATTCTGCCGACAACATCACGCATTTGGCAGCAATGGTGGAATGCTTTTCTTAAATGGGCATTTTTTGCTCCAATCTATGCTTTCTTTGTTTACTTAGCTCTTAAGACAGCTGATTTCAGCAAAATCCTTAACGAAGAGTCTAAAGCTATACTTTCCTCCAGCCAATGGAAAGAGGTTTTGACAAAAACCATATTCGCCCAGTCCGGAATATTGATACAGGCTATTTGCATCATAGGAATACTTTTCGGCGGTTTGATTGCCGCTCAGAAGCTAGGTGTTTATGGCGCCCAAGGAGCAATCGGTATAGCCAAGGGAGTTGGTAAGGGAGCCAGCAAATGGACTGGGCAGCGGCTGCAGATGGCGGCTGCTCCCTTAGTTAAGAAAACCGGCCAGGCCTTGCAAAAAACCTGGGTTGGCAAAACGCCTCTCGTCAGACAAACCACCAGGCCTTTCCGAGCTTTTGAGGAAAAAGAAAGGAAAACTATGTCTGGAGTGGAGAAGACATATGGTGACCGAACTAGTGATAATTTGAAAGCGGAATATAAGTCAGTTAATAGCCGGGCTAAAGCGGCAATTGCTAAAATATTGGCCGAACGGGGAGACCTGCAAGCGGATACTAATCTTAACTTTGCTGACCGAGACATCCAGGAAGCAACCAAACTGACTAAACGATATGAGCAGCATAGAAGTGTTCTTAAGGCCAGACCCGACCTAGCCCCTTTAATTAAGGAATCAGGACAAACCAATCAAGAGGCTATTAATAAAGCGGTTTCTAGCATTAAACCAGTTGATATAGAAAAACTTCAAACAACAGCTTTAACAAGTCAAGTTAACCAGGCAATTCAAGAACAATTAACTTTAGCAACCGGTAGTTTTAAAGGTTCTCATCTGGCCAAGATGGCCGAAACCAATCCTAAACTTATTGTTGAAGTTAAACAACACATTATTGATCCTAACAAAGGAACTTTCCGTCCAGATATTGAAAATTATCTTAATAGTGATGCTGGCAAAGCTATTTTTGGAGAATATAAAAAACGAGCTGAAAAAGAAGCACCGCATACAACTGCTTAATAAATTATGCCCATAGCAAATCCAATTAAAAAACTCGCTGGTATTGCCGAGCCATTAATCAGGCAGCGGTATCTTAAATATTTCCAATTGCCTCAGGATTTGCGTCAGATAATGTTTGCTGTGGAAACAGCTGATAAAATAAGAGTTATTAGTCAGAAAAATAATCTGAATAAAGACCAGCTCTGGTGGGCTTCTCATACCGTTGGCATGATTCTCTTGGGAGAAACCAATATTGTTGATTTTGTTAAGACCTTGCAGGAGAAATGCGGCTTGGCTGAAGAGCCAGCCCGTCAATTAGCTCGAGACATTAACCAGGATATATTTCTGCCGGTTAAGGAGAGCTTAAAGAAAATACACCAAGTATCAGAGTGGCCCAGAGAAAGTGAAACAAACGAGCCGCGTTTGGAGGGCAACATCGTGGATTTAAAGAGAGAATCAGAATAAAAATATATGCGATTTAGAGTTCCCCAATTCATTGAAATAGAAGATAGGCTAATCGGCCCCCTAACCTTAAAGCAATTCCTTTATTTGGTTGCCGGAGCCGGCGTTTTAGGCATCCTTTGGTTTTATCTTGCTCCAATTTACTTTATTATCATAGCTATTC
>JAGYMG010000113.1 GCA_018400675.1 bacterium | reverse complement strand
ATTAGGAATGAACCTTCTTATCGGAGGTGTAGGCCGTGATGATGTGGGAAGAGCCTGGGTTGAACAGTTTAAACAGTTAGCTCAGCGAGAAGATTTAAAAGGTAAATTTATATTTATCGAAGGAAGCGGGATAGATTTAATGAGATTGTCTACTCAAGCTTCTGACCTTTGGATAAGTATGCCTCGTTCTACCAGGGAAGCCTGCGGTACTTCTGATAACAGAGCTGCATTCGGTGGCCATCCTAACATTGCAACCTATACTGGCGGTCCAGCTGAGTATATTAAGGATGGTACAAATGGCTGGCTGATGGATGTATTTTCAGATACACAATATTCATTTGATGATGTAGTAGCTTTATTAGATTTTTCTGGACCGGGTAAAGATACAGTTATTGAGTTATTTCGTAGCCGGGCTCAAAAAATGCTATCTGATTATCTTTACCAAGCCGCTTCTTTATATTACAAATATTTAAAAGAAGGAGATGCTCGTTGGATTGAGATAATGAAGGCTTCTTATGATCTATCTCATCAGAAAATGCATATATTACGCATGGCCAATCAATATAAGATGGTTTTTAAAGCGATTCAAAAGGGCAGAGTTTCTTTAGAAAATAGAAAAGAGTTGGCAGCCCAATTAGCCAACATAAACTACTCTACAATAAACAAAAAAGATAATAAGATAACCACAAATGTAGATAGTTCCCGTTCAGGTTTTAGCTTGTTTGAGGTAATTGCTATACCAACTGTTTTTTTGGTTGGGCTTACAACTGGATTAAAGTTCGGTGTAGGATTTGTTTGGTTTTTTATTGCTGCAAGCATAGCGGGATTGTTTTTTGAGTATTTTATCCGCTTCAAACATTCTGTAGCCTACAATCTCAATACGAAAGTTTTTTCCCCTGTGGGTGTTTCTTTTTCAAAAATTAAAGATATTAAGGGTAAAGGAAAAAGGATTGTTTATAGACACGGAAAGTTTGCAGTTAAAAAGGCACCGGCTTGGCCTATTTTCAGTACGAGTATTATAGATATCGATCAGGTTTTCAGGGATGTTTTAGAGGGGTCTTTAATTGATGATATTACATTACAGGCTTCTTCAGATCCTGAGAAAATATTTTATGTTATGGATTGGGGCGCAGGAGATTTAACGGCAGCTAGAGGGCTTTTACAGGAATTGCGTAATCGCGGAGTATTTAATGTTCATGTTGTTGCGACAAGTGATGTATTTTTTTCTTCTATGATGGATGTTTTAGAAAAAGAACCAGAGATAACTCTTGTCGTAGCACCATTTGAAGCAATGGGTGAGGTGTTATCCCGGGCTCTTCCGGAAGGAATTCAAATCATAGCTGGCTACAGTATTTCTGCATTTCACTTTTTATTTGATAAAAATCAATCTAAAGAGAAAGTAATAGAACATTTAGCGAATTTGAGTAAATTTATATCTCCGGATGGATTTTTTATATTTAATATTGAAACTTTTCTGCGTGTCTTAACATTTAATAAACTATTCTCTGATTGTCTAAGGCAGGATTTAGGTGGTATTTGGAAGTTCAAGAAAGAGAGAGCTGTAAGATATAGCCTACTTAGTACGCCTGATATGCCGCTGGTTGATTCTTTGCATCTTGTTTTTGGAAAGAAAGGCATTTATTTTCAGCCTGATAAGGAGATGGCTGATAAGCAAGAAAATAATACTCGCGGCTCATCTGGCCGCCACAGCCTAACCCAAATCAAAGAAATCATAGATGCTGCAAGACAGGACGGCAGAATAACCACAGAACAGATGTCTTGGGTATCAACTTATACAGAAGAAAACTACAAAAGATTTTCAACAGTTTTATCCGATAAATATCCAGAAAGAGGCCCGCCGGCAAGCCTTGAATCTACTGTTAAAATAGTAGATGTAGCAGAAAAAGACAACTTTGGAGCAATTATCTTAGAAGAAGATAATCAATTTATCCTTTATATAACAACTCAACAACTACCTACCTTTAGTCAAAATACTCTTTTCCATGAGATAATCGAATCTGTAACCGAAAGTCATGATAAAGCTTTAAAGATTGAGGCCAACTCTAATATATTTTTTAACCAAGATGTAAGCGCTTCCAGAGGTAAAGCTGCTTTTGTTGGTTATGATAATAGCATAAAGCAAGAAGAGGCTGACAAGAAAGCTCAAAAGAATGCCCGCGA
>JAGYMG010000112.1 GCA_018400675.1 bacterium | reverse complement strand
AGCTAGAATCTAGGTCCGGCCGGGGAATAAAACCTAAAAAGGTGCCTTTGGTCCCTACTTCTGCTTTAGCTAAACCTAAATTAACCCCTAGCCTTGGGCCTTTATCCCAGCCGGCTTTTACCACAATCAAATTAAGGCCCTTGAAATTATCTTCCTCCCGCTGAATTGCTCCTCCTAAATCATCAAAAAGATGTGATGTGTTCGGCATCTGTACTATATCCAAAAGCGCATCTAAAGCAGCTACATAAGCTAGAGGTGTAACAGTAGTAGAACCTTCGGCTAATCCATAGCCGATAACACCTAAATCTATAAACCTTCCCGCTTTGCCGCCAAAACTAACCCCGGTATGCAAAGAACCGATTTGAGCCAAATCGCCCCAAGCAGATAAAACATCCTGGGTAATGGTAAGATAAACCGTAAGCAACTCTTCTCGGTTAACAACCTTTTTATCTGCTAAAGCCTGTTCGATATTTTGGACAAGCTTTTGATAATCGCTTCTTGCTTTAGTTAACCTTTCCTCAATTCCTTCAATAACCTCGTTCATATCTCTATCTTCTTCTGAATAAGGATAAGTAGGTTCTTTTTGCAATTTGTCAAGAATTTCTTGTTGCGCTTGCGTTAACTTTCCGTTTTTTTGCTCTAGTCCAGAGAGTGCTTTTTGACACCTTAAGTTTAGGCGCTTGGTTCGAAACTCAAGCTGCTTTTCTAATCGTTTCTGATCATCGGAGATCTTTGCTGCCTCTTTTAGTTGTTGATCGATTTCAGCTATCTGCTCATTTAAAGATACAGGCTCAGTTGATTCAGCTTCGCTCTCAACAACCGGTTTGAAAATGCCGGCAGGGGGTATTTCTAAAACCTGGCCGGGGATTATAATGTTTTCGTCAGCGCCGATTACATCTTGGTTAACCTGGTAAAGTGCATCTACTGTATCCCATCTATTATCTGTCTCCGGATAAAATTCTTTAGAGATTTCCCAAAGTGTATCGCCTTCTTTAACTGTATAGGTGTTTTGTTCAGCAGAAAGTTGTTTAGAAACAGATTCAGATTTTTCAACTATTTCGCTATTTTTCTGCTCCTGCTGCCATTCCTGACGCATCTGTTCATAAACAGGTTTACCGGCCCAGCCCCAGCCATCGTCATCGCCTTTAGCCGGGTTGTCGGTATAAGTCATAAATAATACACTTACACCCAGTTCCTTAGCCTCATCCCAGATTTTTTTAACTTCTTTAGCCTGCTCATTTTCTTTATCGCCTAATGACTGAGCACCGGCTTCGGCCACATAAAAAGGTTTTTTAACCTCAGCCTGCTCTTGGGCTGCTTCATAATCCCTTAATAAACCAGCTAAGCCTCTGTAGGTATTTATACCGATGGTATCTACAGCAGTTTTAAGCACCGGTACAAAATCTTTGGGTTCATCGCCTAATACAACCGAAACCAAAATCTCATCTCCGATTTTATCTTTGAATTCATCTTTGATTCTTCTGGCTGCTTCATCAACAACGGTAAAATAATCTTCTACCGGACCTTTCTCCCACTCTTGTTCATAATATAAGTTGTATTCATTCCCAAGGCTAACAATAAGAACTGCTTTGCCTTCGGTTATCTCAAGTGCTTGCCTAAGGTAAGAAATATAATTGCCGTCTTCTAGATTAATTCTGTTTCCTTCAGAAGGAATTGCCCGGCCAAAATAAGAGGTAAGAGCTGGATCAGTATAAGCTCCCTTATCTAAGGGAATAGTAACCTCTATAGCTTTCGCTTTATCAGTATCAACTATTGTTTCAAGAATATCTAAAGGTATTGGATAATAACTGCGGAAAGCATTGCCGATTAAACCAGAAATATCATCTTCATCTGTAGTGGCAGGATCAAGAGTCAAACCGTAAAAAGGCTCGCTGTCAACTAAAACACTCTCTTTTAAGGTAACTTCCGGTTTACCCTCCGAAGCCCCAAGCTCACCTAACGGCTGAACGACGGAGGAGGGCGGCCCACGGACAGGGTTAGTTATAGTCTCCTCTGATTTTTCTGAATCGCTTTTCCCATTAACTGTCCCAGCTTCTTTACCATTTTCTCCTGCTTCAACTGTATCACCAGGAACACCTTCGCCTGGAGTGCTTCCGGTTTCAACTGCTGCTTCTTTAGTTTCTTCAGGTTGAGGTTGAGATTTAGGTTGAGATTGAGGTTTAGGCT
>JAGYMG010000111.1 GCA_018400675.1 bacterium | reverse complement strand
TGATTTTCTTTTTTCTCTGTCAAGTATTTTTTCCGGCTCATTTATGGGCAGCTAAAAGCTATAGGCCGGGAAATTACGGCGAAGTAGAAACTTGGAAATCAGCTGGTACCGGAGCTATAGTAGGTGCTGTTTCGGCCGTATCAATCATGGTAAATCCCGTAGGAGGGTTTGCCGCTTCAGTCGGATCTGACGGAGTCGGCCACTATATGTACAGAAATCACTACACTACATCTGGGGAAACATTAATACGAATACCACTGTCTGATTGGTTTCCGGGTTTAGATTACGATGTTGAAATAAGCAGGGCAGAAGTATATTCGATGGTAGCATCTGTGGGAGTTTCTCTTGCAGCGAATATAGTTGAAGGTGTTATTGATAAAGCAGCAGAAGAAGGTGTTGAAGAAGCAGCAGAAGAAGTTGTTAAAACAGGAGCTGAATCAGCAGCTAAGGCAGTACCTCAAGGGATAACTCAAGCAATAACTCAAGCAACGGCTGATGGGCTTACCAATGAAATGATTAAAGAAATGATAAGAGAGATGACAGCAGAAGAGTTAGAGAAGTTGGTAAAAGGTATTGCGGAAAAACTTATAGCTGCTGCCGGAGAAAGCGGCAAAGCTATAAGCCAAGAGTTAGCTCATGAATTGGCAGCTCAAGCAGTGAATCGAATTATAGATACTATTCCTGAATTAGTGTTAAGGTCAATATTTCTTAATCTTCCAGCCAGGTTGGCCGGAGGGATGGCAAGGTTGATTGTGAGTGAAACTATAGCTACTGTGTTGGAAGAAGAGTTAGGTTGGGATGAAACAATATGTAGTATTATCGGTTCGGCTGTAGCAGATTATGCAGGTAAGGCGGTAACTAACTTAGCAGCTCACATCCTGGATGGTCTTTATTCTGGAGTCGGCTTTGATAAAGCCAGGGGTTATTTAGGAGCAAAAGGCGGGTCTGTATCGAGACAGCAGAAGGAGTTGATGGACCGTGCTAAAAGCTTGGGAGAGTCTTTAAAAAATGAAAAAGCTTTGGCTAGGCGTTATGAAATTGATTCTGACGGCAACATTGTAGAGGGCAGCGATACAACCGCTGAGTTTTCTTTAAAGTTTGTTGCCGAAGGCACCCGGAAAGGCGAAGGCGTGTACCAGGTTAAAGAAGGCGGCAAAAATGTAATTTATGAGATTTCTTCCGGGGCCGAACTAGAAATATTGTCGTTACTCCAAAACTATCATATGGTGCAAATATTGGTGCAGCAGCCGGCGGCTATTCATGGGTGGGTTTCTTATGACACGCGAGGCAAAGCTATTCAGGATCTTAATCCTTTTGCAGGAGCGGCCCGGTCAATCCAAAGCTTAGGCTTAAGGCCAATCGGTTCGGCCTTAGCTCAGGCAGGAGTGTTAGGCCTTTTGAATTATGTTACTTACCGGGGTTCAGATGATGATAAAATTTTTGATAATATGGTTAAAATGTCAGCAGCCCGGGCTGCAGGAGGGTTTGCTGGAGATTTTGTTGATAATTTAGACGGTTTAAACAGGTTTGTTGCGGGGAAAACAGAACAAAATCCCTGGAGAAGCCGTCCTGAAGGTATGCCCCTTTCTACTTTTTTGGTTAGGAGCGCTGTTTATAATGCATCAACCGGTGCAGCTGGAATAGGGGCAGGTTATCTGAGCCGGGAGTTAGGGCTGGATAGTGCTCCGGCTATTGCCAGTCTGGTTAATTTGGGGGCATCGAGTTTAGTCGGTACTTTGGTTGACGCTTTAGGGACCCGGGACCAGAGGTTTGCCAGAGATATAGTTTATGTAAGAACAGATAAAGATGGCAATCGGTTGTCAGATGAAAACGGCAAAGATTATGTTTATAGTGACGAGATAATGGATGCAGTTAAATTATCCCATGAAGGCGGCGATTTGTATTCTTTTAAAGAGGGAGAATCAAGGAAATTCGTAAAGCAAAAGAAAAAATATCTCACAACAGAAGAGGTTTATAGTTTTTGGGCACCCGGCAGTACAGGCCAAAGGCTGAAGATGGTGCCTTCTGTGGCTTTTTATAATTTGAGAAGTAATTTTATAAGCGGAGCAGTCAACACAACTCTCGGGCCTTACGGATATAACAATCCCGGCACCGGCTTGCGTTCCTATCTTAACTACGCATGGGGAATCGATAGTTTAAGCAATAGTTTTTATTCAGCCGCTTTCGGG
>JAGYMG010000110.1 GCA_018400675.1 bacterium | reverse complement strand
CAGGGAGCTATGCTAGCTTCATCGACTATACCTACTTTAAAACCTAAATTCTCCAAAACACCTTTTATAATAACAATAATTGTTGACTTCAAAACTCCTGGAGGGCCAACAAACAGCACATTTACCGGCCTATCCAGATTTTTTGCTTTTAAGGCCGCCTCCATTATTCTTCTTCCTAGATTCTCTAAATCTGAATATACCGATTCTAATCCTGGATCGCCAACCGGCGAAGAACTAAAAGATGAATCTGCAGGATTAAGTATTGTGTCCCCGGAATTTATACTTTTCCTTTTTTTCCGGCTGCTTATTCGGTCTATAATTTCTTTTGCCGAAACAATAACCAAGCCTCCCAGAGCGCCGGATAAAATAACCCCTGCAAAAGCAACACCAACCGGATTCATTGCTCTTAAAACATCCACCAGCGGGCTGGATGCGCCCAATACTTTCGCTCCTATATCATGCATGCTCTCCTGAGCCTGTTTGGTGTTTACTCCTTCCGAATACAGACGGGATACATCCTCTGTCCCTGAAAGCCTTATGCAAAACCAGTTACCTTTTTTATCAACTACTTTCAAACCGTCGAGAGTAATTACTTCGGCCACCCCGGCCTGAGGGCTGATTTCAGCTATCTGGCTGGTTATCGTTTTCTCGCTTAAAGGAAGATTCTCTTCCTTTTTACTGGTATCTATAAGCTTTGCCGCCTGCTTTTTAAGTTCGGGAGTTAAAGCAATATTGTCACGGTTGTAGAAAAACTTCTTACCGATAGTATCTTCCACCGACTCGGTATAGCGGGAAAAACTTTTATTTGTATCGGCAACAATCCACAGGCTGGCCAAGCATATCGCTATACCATCATCCCAGGATTTAAAAAAAGGCTGAATACCTACGTGGGCGCTTTCTTCACCGCCGACGAGAAAATTGGTACCTTCTTTAATAGTTCTTTCCACCGTCCACTTAAAGCCGACCGCGGTCTCAATCAACGGCAGATTATTGTATTCGGCAACGGCATTGACAAAATTAGAGGTGGCAACCGTTTTGCCTACTTCGCCCTTAAATCCCTTCTGGGCAAGAAAATTAACTAAAGCAGCGATTATACTATTGGCGTTTATCTCCCTGCCGCCAAAATCTATTAATCCGAACCTGTCGGCATCGCCGTCGGTAAGAAGAGCTATGGTATTGTTATCTTCCTGGACTAATTCTAAAGCGTCTTTTATGCTAACAGATTCGGTGGGATTGGGAGCGCCGTTTACCCGGCTGAAATGAGGGTCTTTATTCTCGCTATGGATTATCTTATAAAAACTTCTTTCCGCGGAACTTTCTAATTCGTCAAATATTGCCTGTAAGTATTTAGAAGATGTCCCCTGCATCGGGTCTAATATTACTCTGAAAGCGGAATTTTTCTTTACATAATTGACTATCGCGTCCCAAGCATCAATATCTTTTAATACCGGAATAATATAATCGCCTACATAAAGTTTTATTACTTTCTCTAAGGGCACTTCTCTGATAAGGCCATTCTGTTTTGCCCGGTTATAATCGACTGTCCGGTAGCCCTCGATTCGGTTGGCATATTCGGATATCTTGTCGGTAGTTTGTTTATCGGCTGCCCCTCCGTGATAAGGAGAAAATTTAAACCCGTTATCAGAGTATTTGTTGTGGGAAGCGGTAAGATTTACCACCCCGCTGATTCCGGGATTAGAATTAGCAAGATAAGCCAATACCGGCGAGGGAGTCGGTTCTTCGATAACTATTTCTACCGGAATCCTATTAGCCGCCAGGATTGAAGCAATTTCCCGCCCAAATTGGTAATTTCCTTCCCTGGGATCAAACCCTACCAGAATATTGCCTTTCCTTATGTAATCCTGGTAATAATTAGCCAGCCCTTGCGCGCATCTTCTCACATTCCAGAGATTAAAATCTTGGCCAATCTTGCCTCTCCATCCGCTGGTCCCAAATTCGATTTTCAACGCATGCTCCTCTTCGGGAACATTACAAAAGAGAGAGCTGGAGGAGGCTGTCCTGTTTAAAGTGAGTAACCCTGCTTCATCTATTTCCATCTTCACGTCTTCCAGCAGTAGCGGTTTACCTTCTTCTTGCTTTAGTGATTTCTGCGCCTGTAGGCCATTGAGATCAAAGATGCCGGGATATTCGCTTGTTATCTCTACATCACCTTTAAGGATTGCTTCTTTGAGAGCAACTCTTCC
>JAGYMG010000011.1 GCA_018400675.1 bacterium | reverse complement strand
CTTGGTTGTCTTGGTCTGTTAAGCGGCGGAGGGAAAAACCGGCCGGCTTAAATTCCACTATCGCTTTATCTTTTCTTTCCGGAGCTTCAAACAACTTTATACCGCGGGCTTCTGCTGTCTGTATGGGTTCATTCACGCCCCACAATTCATCTTGAGAAAGCTCTTTATCTAACAACTTTAATTCATCTTCGCTTAATTTCCTCTCCGAGGCAAAATAAGCAAGCGGCGCCGTAATCTTACCATTCTGATTATCCTTCGGTAACTGCCACCACTTATAGATAAGATAAAACAGGTTAGCCAAAGAAAGCGACGATAAACTGTCGGTCATCCAGTTAAAATAATAAAGGCCGACTTTAGCTAAAAATTCCTCAAACTCAGGACTATTTATCTGAGATATATATCCTCTTATCTCTTTTATCCGGCCGGAGGTAACCGGAACTCTTAATAAAGCGGCTAACCTCTGTTCTGCGGCCGAATCTCTACCCGCTGAAGGTTGAACCCGAAGATGCTCGGCAGCGCCCAATGCCCCGGCCAGCTTATCCGGAGTAAACTCAACACCAAAACCTACCCCGCCGACATCGCCGATATACATCATTGCTAATGCCGCAGTTAACCATTTTCTACCTTTGTTGTCAAAACGAAATCTCCCTATCTCCGCACGCAAGCCGGGCAAGGAATTCTCGCCGCTTAAAAGGCGCGGATACCAGGAATGAGTAATGGAGATAAAAGAACCCAATTCAGCGTCAGTTTCATCAAAGCCTAACCGCCTAAAAGCTTGTTTTATAAAAGCCCGGCCTAAGGTGGTATGCTGGGCTACATTCACCGCTTTGCCTAAATCGTGGAACAATAAACACAGGTAAAGAAACAGCTTGCCGTCTTTCTTCCTCCCCTTAGTAGCCAGCTTAATTGAAGCTGCCCAGTTATAGGTCTTAACCAGAGATTCGAACGCTTCCGGGGTCAAATCTTTTAACCCCGGAATATCCTGCTTGTAATCTTCAAATGCATCTTGAAATAACCTTTTTTCCTCAGGAGTCATTTGCTTCTTATACACTTTAGCCGCCTCTTCTACATAATATAACCTTTCTACTGCCTGCAAACTATGGCGGAACATATTGAGGTTAGCATGGCCGGTCTTATAAGAAACGTTGATTAACTCTTTAAGCTCAACCAAAATATCCAGGAACCTGCCCTGCCTTAACATACTCACCAAAACCCCGGCAGGATTAACCTCGGACTTAAATATTGATTGGAGTAGTTTATATTCCTCTTTCACATATTCCTGAAGGCTCTTTGGAGTTTTGAGTGAGTATTTTTGTTCTAAAATTAGCCTTTTAAGCTTTATTCCTTCTTCAGTTTCGGCCAAACACTCCAGTTCTTCTTTTGTAAACTCAGACAATTCCTTGCCTTTATTTTGCTTTATTTGGATAAGTGATTTCTGGGCTTCTTGTGTTAACTCACCATTATTCAATAACTCATACGGTAAAATACTGTTGTTTAACCACTCAATTGCTTTTTCAGAAGACGGAAATTCCTGCCGTTTTTGCCTAAAATCTTCTAATATTGCATTTACTAATTCTTCAGGCTTAAAGTTCTGTACAATAAATTCACCCACTTGAAACTTTAAAGAACCTTCCTGAACCTCTGTTTGCTTATAATTCTTTATATAACTAAAATCGTCAGTTATACTTTTCACATCCTTATTATGTTCTGGTTTAGATTTAAAGCCTTCTTCACCGATAACTAAATGCCTTGCTTCATGTTCTAAGATTCTATAGAACAAGCTATTTTTGGGAGAAAAATAGGTTAAATACGAATATAGCTGCTGGGAAACAAATATCATTTTTTTGTAGTATTTCTTGCTTTGCCCTTTACTAAAAATTTTCTGAATCGCTTCTTGATACGAAGTATCCTTAGATAACCCCAGAAGCTGTTGTTTCTCATCTTCGGTCATAACTCCATTAAAAATAAGCAGTTTTTTCTCTTGGTCGTATTTTATCTTATCTTCTAAATTGTCATCGAATTTCACATCTTTCGGCAGCTCTTCGAGTTCTGCAGAAACTTCTACTGCTGCTTTTGCCAGAATAAATTTATCTTCGGATACAAACCATAAATATGGCCCATAATCAGTTTTAACCGAGAAAATTTTTATCTGGTTATTTTTTGCCAAGTTATCTAAGCTATCAGGAAAATACAGCATCTCAGTAATCTCTTTAGCCGGTAACTTATTTAGATTAAGCTGTTGCAGCTCTTTCTCTTCTGTAACTCCCCGGCTGATATAATCAGACTCATCCTCGTCAACCTCTTTCCCATGGTAAAATTTATTAGGATGAGCATCCCACTCTTCTTTGGATATATGCCGGAATTTCCTGCGCTTAAGGTCAACCCGCACATAAGAACCGCCTTTAACTGTTTTATCTACAAACTCATTTTCCAGGTCTCCCCTGGGCTGGCCCTTCTCCCACCGGCGGTGATAAGCGCCAACAATACCGTTTACCGTATCCTGAGGGAGATCAGAAGACCAGGAATCATTTCCGTAACGCTTATTAAACCATTCTTGATCTGCTCTATCTTCTATCCACTCCTTATAGTCGTCACCATCGTCATCTTCTTCCAGCTCCCTTTCTCGCTCCCTTTCTCGTTCCCGCTCCCTTTCTCGTTCTCGCTCCCTTTCTACTTCTAAAAGAGTTTGCTTCGCCTTCTCAACTACCTCTGAATCCGAAGATATCTTTATAAGCGCTTCGGCAATAGCTTCGTGGGCGTAATCATATAAATCAAACCCCCTGTTTAAGCTCTTTATCAAAGGCTGGATTGCTGACTTGCCGATTTTGCCAAGGGCTTCGGCGACGAATTTGCGAACATCACTACTTGGATCACCCAGTGCCTTTATCAAAGGCTCTACTGTCCGGCTATCGCCGATTTGGCCAAGAGCTCTGGCGGCGGTTCTGCGGGCATCGCTATCTAATAAATCAGCCAAATCAGCCAGATAGCGTTTTATTTTTAATTCGGTAGTTAAAGTGCCGAGCTTTTCTAAGGCTTCGTAGGCAGCTTGACGGATATCGCTACGTGGATCACCCAGCGCCTTTATCAAAGGCTGGACTGCCCGGGCATCACCGATTTGACCAAGAGCTCTGGCGGCGGCGGTGCGGTAACCATTAAAAAGCCCAACACTAGCCAAATCAGCCAGATAGTGTTTTATTTTTAATTCGGTAGTTAAAGCGCCGAGCTGTTCTAAGGCATTATAGGCGGCTCTGCGAACCTCCTCATCTGAACCACCCAGCCGCTCTATCAAAGGCTCTACTGTCCGGCTATCGCCGATTTGGCCAAGAGCTCTAGCGGCGGCGATGCGAACATGCGGATGCGAATCAGCCAAATCAGCCAGATAGCGTTTTATTTTTAATTCGGTAGTTAAAGTGCCGAGCTTTTCTAAGGCTTCGTAGGCGACTCTACGGACACCCGAACTATTGTCTTCTAACATAGGAATTAAACGTTTAACTACTCTTTCATCTTTAGCTATAGAGCCCATTCTCCCTAAATCATTAATAGCCGATTTTTGGATAGCGGAATCATTCAGGTCAACAAGATACTTTCTTATCTTAAATTCTGTAGTTAAAACATTAAGTTTTCCCAGAACAGCAAATGAATGCTGGCGGATATCTTTATTCCTGTCCTCTAAAGCTTCAACCAAAGAAGGAACTGCGGGTTTGCCTATTTCGCTAAGAGCTTCTGCGGCGGCTTCGCGGACATACCAGTCTGAATCAGCAAATCTTTCTATCAAAGACTCTACATACTTTTCCATTCTTTGTGAATTCTCTGAATGGGATTTGTTGAATTTAGAAGTAGCGCCGATTTCATGGATTAAACTAAGAGAGCGCTGGGAAATATTATCAAACGAAGGATAAAGAGTAGATAATAAAATATGCTCTTTGCCTTTGACGAATAAGAAATTCTTTTGATAAATAGTGGCTAAGAAGCCCTTAAACGGTCCGGCCCGGATTAAGCCGTTTCTTGCTAAATACTCCAAATATTGCGCCATTTCTGTTTCCTGAATTGAATTCAAGAAATTTACCGCTTCTTTCACCTCATAAGAATCAACCGTAATACTTTCCAGTTTCTTCAAATCATATTGGCTCACTTGCGCAACCATCTCTTCTCTCGCAGGTAAAGCCTCTCCCGGGATTTCGCGGCTTGTATCTGAAGGAGTTTTCTCGGTAACTTCCTGTTTGCTCATCTTCTGAATTAAATCAAACAACTCATTAACCTTACTTAAATCTCCCTGCGGGATTTTTTCTTCTCTTATTTCTTCTCTTTCCAAGGCAAGTTCAATTCCGGTAAAATCCTGATTGATTATCAAATCCAAATCCTGTTCATCTAAAGCCTGCATTTCCCGCACCAATTCAGTAAACCCGGGAACGTGGACTCCATTGGCAGCACTGAAAATACTGGGTAAAGGCAGGCCTAAATTTTTACCCTCGTTAGAAGTATGAGTAAGCGCTCCCTTCTCCAGCTCATCACCGATTATCTTCCTCAGTGAACCTTTGTGTGATTTATGAGTATTGGTCTCACCTACTACCACATACTTTATAAAATCCTGAAAATAAAAATTCTCTATGCCTTCTGCCCCTGCCTCTTGCAGTCTTTCTTCTAAGCGTTCATCGGAAATTTCAAATTTATCAAGCATCTTATTTCTTTTGTTATCCTCTTTAGAATTCAGGACAACTAACCTTACATTGTTGTATAAATATTTAACGGCAAAATTTAAGGCTTTAGCTTTAACCGAATCAGGATAACTATTTTTAAGATTACCAGCCCATCTTTCAAACTCCCAGCCGTTATTCTCGGCTAACAGCCCTAAGCCAACCGCTATACTTTCCTCAGGGATATTATCTTCTCTTAAGGCTTCAACCAGAAACTTAAACCCGGTAGAACCCCATCTTTTAACCACCTGCTCTGCGGAAAGTTCATACTGGACACCTAACCGGAGGTCAAAATATTTCTCTAAAGCCTCTGTTATCTTCTTCTGTACCGGCCTTAATAAACCGCCTTTGGCCCCGCCTTTTAACAATATTACCGCTTTGTCTTTAGGTTGGCTTAGCAACTTATCTAAAGCCTGTATTTTTTTATGCAAAATTCTGTTTGAATCTTCTGTTTTTTCCTTTGTCAACTCCTCAACTGCTTGGATTACACCTTGTTTATCTTTCCCTGTAGCATCTAATAATTCAAATAACCCGGGATAATTTTTGAAGTTTTTATCGGCCTTATCGTCTCTATCGCGTTGATTTAGCTTCTCTGCCTCTTCTTTTATTTGTTTCTTTTCTTCCCCGGTCAAATTATCCTTATCCTCTAATCCTAACTGACGCTTTGCCCTTACCTCGGCACCGGCAGTTAAGAAAATATTAACCAAAGCGCCGGGATAAAACCCACGCGATGAAACTATTACCCACTTATGTTTAGGTATAGAATTAACCGCCTGCCGGTCTTTTTCTCTTAAGAAGTTATTTACTTTGGGGTTATCTTTGCTAATTTCAGTAAGCATTTTTTCAGTTTCTTCTGAATGAAGCTGATTATCAGATAAAACACAGCCGCTTAAATAAACACTGCCGTTATGCATAACTACATTGGCTTGATTCAAATAATAAAGGATATTTTCCTCGGATTCGGTAACATATTCGCCAAATTGAGATAATTTTTGCGAGATAAAATAAGCATAAGCGCGGCGAAGCAATCCGATATCTACATATTCAACCTCTTTGCCTTGCTTAAGATATGAATCAAGTAAACCCCTAGCCAAAGTGCTCTTACCGGCTCGGGCTAAACCGACTATATTTATAATCCGAGACGGGATAAAATCTATTAATTCATCTACAGATAATTTTCCGGCCCCTGAACCTATTTGCTCGCTATGTTCAACTATAAAGTTAAATAACTGAGAATGCTCACTCTCTATTAAAGATTGCTTGGGCATTAGGGGCAATGTTTCCATTAAAAATTGAGGGCTGACATACCCTTTAGTTACGGCCGGCCAGATATCAAAAGCCCCAATCTTTTCCTGGCCAGATGTATTGCTGCCGTGCTGCCTAAGCCGGCTGTAATATTCTTGCTCTAAGGTCTCTACCAAAGGATTCAAGGCTTCCCGGCGGCCGGATAAATATTTATAGCTAAGGCTTATTAAATACTGCAGATTTTCTAGGGATTGCTTTGATAAATCAAGAACTTCATGAGGCATAATAACACATTCTGAGATTCCGTTGCGAACAGCCCAGTTAAGATAAGCAGCATACGTATCCAGGTAATTTTCTGCGCTGTTTTCCCTATTCAGAATTTCAGTGAGTAATTTTAGAAGCTGCGGCTTATTATATTTTCTCCTATGTAAAGGAAAGGTTTGTTTTAAATTATCCACCCCGACAATTTCCTGCAGATTATCCTGCTGCAGCCAATACTTTTCCCTTTTTGTTAATTTCTCCTGAAATTCAGAAATACTATTAGTTTGATTAACAACCTCACCTAAATTTGTCTTAGCAACTAGATTATCTTTGGGTGTGTAGAAATTAGGCGTAAGTGCCACAAAGTATATCGATTGCCAGAGCTGTTTTATGCTATCCGGATTATAAGGAAATTTTAAATAAAGAGCGAATGATTTTATTTTTAGCTCAGCTACCTTCTCCTTAGACTTAGAAGTAACCTCATCTAAAACTTCTCCTATAGCTTCTTCTATCTCGTATTCCGAAGAATTTACCAAATAAACCAGCATTGAACCTCTCTGGCCTTTCAGTTGTGTTTCTCCGGAAGTTCTTTTTATGCTTAAAGGAGACTCTTTGTTTAACTTTTCGAAGGCAATATTTACTGTATCTATCCAAACATTTAAGCGGTTTTCAGCTAAGTTGTGGCCGTACTCTTTGATTAATTGTTTATAACTATACGAATTGCCTTTGCTGTCTTCAAAAATAGGTGTAATACCCAAGAAATAATCTTTTTTATCTGTTTCAGTTACAGGATTAATTTTTTCTCCGTCTTTTAAATCCAACCCCAGCAAACCACTTAATAGGCTTTCTGTAGTTTGGATAACGCTATGTTTTCTGCTTCTTTCACTGCCGTATATATTGGTAATCCTTGCCGGCACAGGTCTTTTCTCTACGGCGGCTTTTTTACGCATATTTGCCAATTCCGATATTATTAATGCCAGTTTATAATTTTGATTTTGCTCATCTTTACCATAAAAGTCAGAAATGGTTAAATCTTGCCTGCTTACAAGCTGGCTTAATATAAGATAAGCTTCCTGCCGATCACTAAATTGCCTTAACTCAAAAAGGAAGCGCTGAAATTGATAGAAATATTTACTGTCCTGATGGGCCTGTTGAATTTTTTCTTCTACAGCTGCTAAATTATTGCTATTGTGCTCTAAAATTGATATCCACTGAGCCAATCTTAATAATAAATCTTGTTGCTGTGAGTCGGATACTGTTGAGAATATTTCATTGTGCTGACTGACAATAAAATTGAATAAGCTTTCTCCTTGGCTAGTAAGTTGATATTGTTGAGGTAAAAGTTGATTTGGCCGAATAGTTTTAATTTCTGCCGCTTCTTCTAATCCAAAATCACCAGAGGGTTCATTAACAGTATTAATTAAAAACAGTTGTCTTAAAAAATACCCTAATTGCTTTACTGCAGACGCATAAGTTAAACCCTTGCCGTTAAATTCAACCGGATGGCCTAAATTAACCTCTGAATAAGGATAATAAAAAGAATAGGCTTGAGCTCTTAAAGAGTATAAAATATTATCTAATTCTAAACCGTTACCTAAATTAAGCCCGTGGCGACCTAACCAAGTTTTAATGTTATCAGCGTTTACTACCTCATTTTCAATACTCTCGATGTTGCGCCCTTTCTTGGTAAATATATTAATAATATCTTCGTAATTGTCTTGTTGTGCGTCATTTTCTTCTCCCGGTTTAGGAGCAACTATAAATTCTTTGATATTTTCCTCTTGCCGCTGCTTCTTATAAACAATAAGCGCCTTAAGAAAAGCCGGCATTACCCCGATAGCCATACTCTCAACAAACCTGATTTTATTATAATTGCTACCTTCAATTGCCGGGCTAAATTCATTATATATACTGTCAGCTATTTCCTTAAACTCTTGATTGTCCTGCATTAATTTGTTGAATTTACGCATTAATATCGTCCAGTAATTACCGCTAGCGGTTTCCTGAGTTGTTTCCTTAAGCAAAGCAAGCATTAGCTGATGCGCCTGGGCTAATTTTGCCCGGGAGAGATAAAATATTTTATTGTTTTGTTTAAAACTATCCTTATCTTCTACTAAAAGATATCCGGCCAGCCAGTAATTAGCAGCATCCCTGGCTATATAAATGTTTAATGTATTTTGTGAATCAGCAGCTATTTTTTGAGCAACCTCTTTAAGCAATTCGCTAATAGCAACCAGTGAATGGTAAAATGTATAAGAATTATTCCGATAAGCATTGTTAATAATACCGGCAAAAAACTGCAGTCTATTATGTAGGAGATAATTCTGATGAGGCGGTAATTGAGCGCTTAATTGGCTTACTTTCTTATTTAGTAAATCTATTATCTCCTGGGGAGTTCTATATTTATTAATAAGACTGTTTTCCGGGGTGTAAAGTTCTTCTAAAGACTTCTCCAAGGGCGGGCTTAACGGTGCATAAGGGGTAAATTCTGCGGCTTTAACCGCTTTTATTTCTTGCTGCCAAACAATACGTTCCCGAGCCACTTCTTCCTGCCAAGGGCAATGTAAAGCATTCGCCGTTGCGTAAATTGCCCTGTAAGGCGCGCCTATTTGACCGGCGTATTCGCTTACGCTCTTCAAGAAGCCGTAAACTAATTGATAGCCTATTTCGCCTCTTAAGGTATTAGGATTCTCTAAAGTTTGAGCGGGACCAACTAAAATATTCAGAAAATCCTGTTCTGTAAGGTCGTCTATATTTTCAATCTCCCAGCCTTTCTCGTGCCTTAGCCATTCCTTAACACCCTCTTCGCTTAAACCGTAATCGCTAAGGATTGCTGCACGGCTAATTTCTTGTTTCTTTTTTAATAATAATAATTGCGTTGCCTGGCTTAAGTAATCCCAGAGGAAAATCAAGGCTGCAAAATTAGCGTTATTATATATAGATTGAGGATTATTCTTTAAAATCTCATATTTTTCTTCTAGCCAATTATTGAATTCTTCTCCTTTTCTTTGTTTAACTATATCGCTGATACCTTCCAGCTCTTCTCTTGCAGCTTTATCCGTCACACTATCTTTAAACCTTTGCAATCTGTTAATTATACCTGTATCCCCCCAAACTTTTAAAATATCTGAGCTATCAAGCATTCTTCTGGTGCCCCAGCTGATATTGTAATGTTTATTCAATAAACTGGTTATTAACTTAACCACTTCATAAGGTAAATTACCTTTTAGCGCCAAATAAGGTTGCGTGTTCTCTGACTGGCTATAGGCAGCTACTTTAACGGAATCCTCTGAAATGATATCAATATCGCTATGTTTTAAATCTCTAGGAGCGTCTAGACTAAGCCTGTTACCCCCTGCCTGCTTACTATAATTTATCAATCTCGCCAATTTTTCTTCCAGAGATGATTTTTCCTGAAGCCCATAATTACTACCTTTTATCACCCCTCCTATTGAAACCGTAAAAGCCGGGATAAGAGAATGAAATTTGGCCCTTATAAAAAAGCCGCTCTTCTTAAGAAGCACATTATTTATTGTTTCTGTAACTTTATCCAGGGATTGCTCTGCGCCTAATTCATCTCTTACGTCAAACATCAACCAATATTTACCGCGCCATTGAATTAGGGAATATCCTGTAAGCCTTTCTAAAAGATTGCTGGCCTCTTGCGGTAGATAAGAAATACTTTCTAATTCGGCAACAGCCAAGCGATTAACACTATTAGCTAACACTCCTCTTCTTATCTGTTCCATTATTGCTTTCGCCTTCAGCGAACTGCCCTGGCCTTCAACAATAATTAAGGATTCATCCCCATGGCCTTTATACAAAGTAACCTTAATACCGGAGTCTTGGAGAGTTCTATTTATTTGGCTTACAACTTCCTCAATAATCAACCTTACCTTACCGGCAAGATTAAACTGTCTACCAAAAGTTTTATGAAATTGGGTAAGTTTATCGATATCAATAAAAGCAACCGCGAATTCTTTTTCACCTTCTGAAAGTAATCCTATCTTCTCCCGGGCAGCGTCTAAGGACTGCAGGTTAGGGTTTCTTCCCATTAAAGGCAACAGATGCCTTTGAGAAAAAAGAAACTGATTTTGATAATGAACTTTGCTCTCTGTCTTGACTTTCTTGGAATTAATATGGGAAATTATTAATCTCCCGGAACGAATAAATGAATTCAGCACCGAAAAATTAGGCTGCTTGAGAAAATATTCTAATCCTGCCTTACTTAAACATAGCTTATCGCTTAAATAATTATCCTCTGCCGAAATCAAATAAAAGGATGTATCCTGACTCGTCATTAGCTGACGCTTGATGCTTAAAAGCTTCTGGTAAGCTAAGTTTACATCACCCAGCACTATTATCTCTGATTGCTCTATTTTCTCGGCTTCAGGCGAATTTGTAATTACTTTATCAATCATTATTTTTTCTTTTTCCCACAATATTTTAGAAAGATTTTCTATTTGAAAGTCTTGTTCCAGAATCACCTCTATACTTCTAAAAATGATGCTCTGTAATTGCTCTTTATTTGTCCCTTCTTTTAATTCTTTACCGTCTGATATTTTTTTCCAATTTAATATATTATTTACTTTAGTTTTGAGTATTTCTTGATCTACCTTATCAGTTAACTCTGAAAGCAACCCTTCTTTTTTAAATAATTTTTCTATTGTTTTGTTTAATGTTGCATCTATATCATTATCTGACATCTTTTCTCCGGCAGCTGCTTCTGTAGTTTTATAAGAGGTTAAATAATCAACTAAATCCTGCTCTATTTCTTCTCTGGTTTTACCGTCTTTGCTAATAGCCCCGGCCTCAATAAAGTAAGAAAGAATATCTATACCGTCTACCCGATCAAAAAGAATTTTATCTGAAAGCTCATCATCCTCTTTGCCGGAATAAGAAGCTATATCTATATAACTTTGTTTAAAGAAGTTAGCTATATTTTCATCATCAGTTAAATCCTGAATTATCTTCTCTTGATTAAAAGCATATTTAAATAAAACATCTATTAGCGCCTCTACCCCGAACTCCTGTCTTAGTTTCTTGGCTACCTCAGCCGGATTAGCAGATTTGGATTCCGTCTGACTCGGAACTACCGCTTGCGCCTGAGGTGCTTGGCCATAACCCTGTGCTTGCGGGGCCGCTTGCGGTTGAGCTCCTGATTGGGCAGCTCCTGCTTGAGGTTGCGGTGCTGCTTGTGCTTGAGCTCCTGATTGGGCAGCTCCTGCTTGAGGTTGCGGTGCTGCTTGTGCTTGAGCTCCTGATTGGGCAGCTCCTGCTTGAGGTTGCGGTGCTGCTTGTGCTTGTGAAACAGTTCCTTGCTTGCTCATTTTTTGTTCTAACTCTTTCTTTTTCTTATACCAATCTTTTACCTGTTTATATTTAGGTTTATCCCGGTTGAAATCTTTAAAGAAATCCTCAATTAATTCATTAACATAATCAGAAATCTCCAGGTTAGGATATTGATACTTGAGGCGTAAGAAACGGAATATCTGATTAAAATCTATTTCCGTATCAGGTTCTTTAAACATATTCCCGCAAGCTAAATACTTATCTTCTAAATTCTCCATAACAAAAAGCGTAGTAAGGATATAATCGTCATCATTAAGAGAAACCCCCATGCGGGAAATACTGTCATAGATTATCTCTCTTCTGAAGATATCTTTTACCTCATCCGGTAAATAAAGGTAACCATTATTATCCACAGCGCCTAAAAGATTTATTTTCTTACCGTTAATAAAAGCAGTATTGGAAAGCAATCTTCTCTTGAGCTCTTGCTTCTTACCTTCTTCAATTTTATCGCCATTTATTGATGCCTGCATTATCGTATCTTCTACCTTCTGCATAATCCTTTTATGGCGATACTGCCAGTATTTAAACTTAATTAATTGCTGCAAATTACCCTCAAAGTTACCCGGAGATTCAACACTTTCGGCTATTTCTGCCTTTTTGCCGTTGAACTCAAGCCCTTGAGCTACTGCTTTTTTGCAGGAATAAATAAAATTATCGTAGGATTTCTGAGTGCCGTTTATTTTATAACTGCCCGCAATAATAGTATCTGCTATCCAGGTTAACTTCCTATACCTGTATTCCCCACTGTTAAATATATCCTGATAAACCTGAACCAGCGCATCTCTTTCTTCGGCAGGAGTAAGGTCGGTATTAAGCATAATATCTATATCACCCCGGGGATGAAGTTCGCCTATATTTTCATTATCAGAGGGAGTTATAATCAGGTCTCTGACAGCGCCGCCGAAGACAACAAGCCTGTTGCCCCTGCCAACGTCAAGACCTTCAAGATAATCTTCTTTTATCTTTTCCTTAACAGTATTTAATTGCTGCTTTAATTTGTGCATGCCTTTTCTTTTACTTTTCTTGGCCCAGGTAAGCCGAGGCAAAGGCATTTGTTTAAGACGCCTATGGGATTCCTGAATAACATCATCCTTTAGCCATAAACTCATTTTGTTAAGTTTGTTAAACCTTCTTAAAATAAGCTTTACATCTATGCGGTGTAATGAACCTTTCCAATCGTCTTTTTCTAAATGTTTTATCTCATGCCGGATAATCTTATAAAGCAGTTTTCTGTTTCTTTCTTTTAAATAAGATACCAGATGGCGGGAAATGAATATGCAATTATCGCCGTTAACCGTTAATAATGCCTGGGCTAAAATAAACTTCTGGGCCGATTCATACCAGAGGTAGAATTTACCTTCCAGACTAATATAGCCGGTATCGCTCAAAGAAGCCGGCTCAACTGCGATTACTGATTTACCGTTTATTCTTTCCCTTAACTTAATCGGCACTTCCTCAATCAATTCCCGAGTAATATCAATGCCCGGTAATTGCTCTAACTTCCGCGCAAGCCATTGGCCTTCTTGGCTGACATCTCCCCGGCTGATATAATCGAAATCATCCTTATCATTTTTATCAGAAGGCAACTCTCTCCCGCCTTTTCGTTTGATATTATCAGGTGTATCAAAACTAATATCTGTCTTTTTGCCGGTTATCTGGCTAATCCGTTCAGCCGCCGCTCTTACTCTGGGGTCTGCTTTTGCCCTTCCCGGACGAGTAAATCTGTTAGAAGGTATACTTATATCATAGTCGCTGTCAGGCCGGTTGTCGCCCCGGCCCCTGCTGCCGTATATACACCCTTCTCCTAATCCTTCTTCTTGTAAAATTTTGTTTATTTTAGATTCATTTTGCCTCTGCGCGCAATGGTCATAATAAGCCTCTACTTCTTCACGGTCTTCTGACTCATTGAATGTATCAGAATCGTCATCATCATTCCAATACTCCTGAAACAAATCCTCAACTATTTCTTTATCCTCAATGATTTCCTTAAGAGCCTCATGAGCAGCTGAACGTGCAGAATAATCATCATCTCCCAACCCGTGTTTTAAATCATATATTATCTTTTCCTTAACCGCAGAATTATCTTTTAGCCCAACTCCAATAAAACCAAGCATCTCAGCCGCATGTTTACGCTCCGGCCAAGTATCTCCTTCCCACAATTTATCACCATATTCAGCAACATCTTTTATATCACTTGCCTGGTTGACAATCATTGGTTCTGAAGAGATTTTTAAAAGGGCTTCTGCTGTGGCTACACGGACATCCCAGTCTGAATCACCCAACGCTTTGCTCAACGCGGGGACTGCGCTGGAGTCGCCGATTTGGCCCAAGGCTTCTGCGGCGGTTTTGCGGACACTCCAGCCTGAATCAC
>JAGYMG010000109.1 GCA_018400675.1 bacterium | reverse complement strand
TACTATCTGCTTAAGCAGGGGTTGGTTGTTAGTTTCAATTAACAACCTTATCAAAGATAAGGGAAGGTAGATCTTACCGGCTAGGGAAAAAGCTGCTACAAACCTCTTCTCATTCTCATACCAGATAAAGGGCGGGGCTCTTGCTTGGATACCTGATTCAGGAGTAATGATATAAACATTATCTTGGGATAAAAGAGCTCTTAACTGCTCCTCCTCTACCCGAGCGGTTACTTCAGCCGGCAAATCAGCAAATTGCTTGGCCCTGCTCTGGCTTTGGGCAGCCTTTATCACTGTTTCTGTCTTCTCCTGCGCTTCTGCGTCAATGCCGCCTTTAGCCTCATATACACCCAGCCCGCAGGCGAATGGCTCATCTAAACTTATCAAAAACAACCCATGTATCCAATCTCTTTGGCCTGGATCCTGAAGGTTTGTTTCTTCTCCCTCAAAGACCAGATTGTAATCTATTCCGTTTTCAGAACTGTAGCGCAAAAATCCGTATTCATCAGCGTCATCACCCTCATTTAACTCTTGGCTCATTACCTCTATATAAGGAATATCCTTAAAGCCTCTCTGGCCGGTAAGATGCTCTCTTATGCTGGTAAAGGCGTTACTGCCGATTCTTCTAATTAGTATTTCTTCCAATACTCTCCGGATAGCTTCTCCTTTGTTATCAACAGAAAAGATATCTTTATCTATCAACCGCTTCATCTCCTCATTAACCTGTTTTTCTGAAAAAGGCATAAGGTAACTTAGCACCTGGCTTAAGGTAGTATAAAATGTATTTATATCTTGAGCTGTTAATAGAATATCCTTCCACTGCCTGAGTTGAGTTGAAAAATCGAACCGTCTAAACTCTTCTTTTTCCTGAATTTCTTCTCCAATCTTTAAACGGGCTTTGCCGGAGAGGATAAATTCTTTAAATACATTCCTTAGTGCTGCCAAGCTTACCTGTGAAAATACATCTCTCTGGGCAACCGCTTCGATAATTCCGGCTATATCGTCTTCTGAAGTAATATGCCTTCCTAATAATATATGGATAAAGTTAATCAGCATAAAATCTGGGTCAGCATCATCCATAACGTTTAAGAAGATATTCCACTGAGAAATTTTATCCATATCTTGGGTAAAATTATCTAAATCTTTTCTATATTTAGCTAGAAGCTCTTCTATCTTAGCCGGGCTTTCCTCGGAAAGAAAATTAGCCTCATTCCAGTTATACCTGCAGATAACCTTATGGTAGAGTAAAAGATAATTACGGTAGTTTAGAAGGCTCTTAATTAACTGAAGCTTGAAATAGGCGTTTTCGTTGGAAACAGAAGCCTCTTTCAACTTATAATAGTCACTCAACAAAATAGCTACCAAAGCTTCAGAGAATAGTTGAGAAAAGGTTACTGTTTCAATTCTGTCTGCCCTATAAAGTATGTCACTACCTATGGTAAGCTCTATTTCCCTGTCAGCTTTATTTATTAAGCTCTTTTCTGTGTCAGGAGATATTCTCAGGCGGAGCTGAACCTCATCTATTGCCATCTTAGCGCGCAATTCTTCAATTATTCTCTTAGGCATGCCTTTTAGTAACCTTTGGCTTTCTTCTTTTACTGTTCTTACTATGCCGTTGGTATCCCTATCAAAGGTTATCTCGCCAAAGTGGTTAAAGAATTCCAGGCTGTCTTCTTCCGCCCTTCTCTGACTCTGCCTATCTTCTTTATCCAGCCGCTCGGCCAAAGAAGCCCTGCTAAGAAACATCTCTTTTTGAGGGATATCAATTAGATATACATCCTGGTAACTATAACTGCTACTTAAAGTAATCTCTTCGGCTAACTTCTTTTTCTTAAGCCAGCCTTTTTTATGGAGCTGGGCGATAAAATTCTTCTCAAAAGAGTAGTTAGAATGTATGCCTGGGCTTGCAGGTAAAACTGCTCCTTCTAAACCTAAGTTTTCAGCCAGCCTTTGAGCGGCCTCAAATAAAGCCAACACCGCCTTTTCCCTATCCAGGCCAATGTTGCCCTGATAGAGGTTAGTTCCGGGTAAAGCTATTACTTGCCAGCCCTTTTCTGAGCTGCTGCCGGCTATACCCTGGATGCCGCTTTTTAGCAACTGCACCTGGCTTAGGCCTAAAAGCCTGCCCTCAGAGCCTTTTAAAGCAATCTTTCCAAAATGGTACCTAGTATCCTGAACTTGCTTATCTCTGGAAGTCCAGGTACATACACCGGTCATCATAAAACCCATCAGGTGAAGCAGGTC
>JAGYMG010000108.1 GCA_018400675.1 bacterium | reverse complement strand
GCTTAACGAAGATGGCATTGTCTTTGGGGCAATAGGTGATGCTGATTACGATACTTTTGTTGAAAGCAGCACCACGACTACGGGAATAATCTCTACTGGTACATATCGGGGGACAAAAAGAATAATAAGCACGACTACGGGAATAATCTCTACTGGTACATATCGGGGGACAAAAAGAATAATAAGGGTAACCTATTAAAAGCTTTTTCTCTTTTTTAGTTAACTCTCTTAGTTAATTTTTTTAAATTTCTCACTATTGTGAATAACAAAGAAGCTCAAAAAAGAGTGGAAAAATTAAAAACATTGATTAACCGCCATCGTTATCTCTATCATGTTTTAGACAAACAAGAGATGTCTGCTGCCGCCCTGGACTCTCTTAAAAAAGAGCTCTTTGATTTGGAAAAAAAATTCCCCGACCTTATTACGCCTGATTCCCCGACTCAAAGGATAGCAGGTATGCCTTTAAAAGGGTTCAGCAAAAAAAAGCATTTTCAAAAGATGCTTTCTTTTAACGATGCTTTTTCAGAGAAAGATATGGAAGAGTGGCAGGAAAGAATTAAAAGACTGCTCTCTGACCAAGAACAATCTCGATTGGATTATTTTGCAGAACTGAAATTTGACGGTTTGGCTATTGAATTAATCTATAAAGATAATCTGTTCCAGACTGGTTTAACCCGGGGAGATGGTCTGATAGGAGAAGATGTTACCCAGAACTTAAGAACTATTCACTCCATTCCTTTAAAAATAAAGACAGTTGCTCCTAGCCATAAAAAGACAATAGTCGTCCGGGGAGAAGTTGTTGTCCTTAAAGAAGATTTTAAAAAAATAAACGAGTTCCAGAAAGAAAAAGGATTGGCTCCCTACGCTAACCCTCGGAATATCGCTGCTGGTTCTATCCGTCAGTTAGATCCTAAAATAGCAGCTCAAAGAAATTTGACTTTCTTGGCCTATGATCTCGTGACTAAGTCAGGCGATAAGACACACCAGGACAAGCATACTATTCTCAGCACAATGGGGTTTAAGACCAGTCCGGAAACACAATACTGTCAAAGCCTGGAAGAGGTCTTCCGGTTCCGGAATTATTGGGCTGAGAACAGAGAACAGCTTGATTATGATATTGACGGTGTTGTAGTTATTGTTAATGAAAACGATATTTTTAAGAAGCTTGGGGTAGTCGGCAAGGCTCCCCGGGGAGCCATTGCTTATAAGTTTCCCCTTAAAGAAGCAGAGACGGTTGTCGAAGATATAAAGGTTCAGATAGGTAGGACAGGGACAAGCACGCCGGTAGCCTATCTTAAGCCGGTGGACATAAGCGGTGTCACCATTACTCGAGCTACACTGCATAATGCTGATGAAATCGCACGACTAGGCCTTAAAATAAAAGACACTGTTATTGTTGGTCGGGCTGGCGATGTTATCCCCCGGGTTATAAAGGTGCTCAAAGAACTAAGGACCGGCCAAGAAAAAGAGTTTAAAATGCCCCAACATTGTCCCCATTGCGGCACACGATTAGTTAAAGAAAAAGGAGGAGTTGCTTGGCGATGTCCTAACCCCTCCTGCCAGGTAAGACAAAAAAGGAATCTCTATCATTTTGTTTCTAAGAAGGCCTTTGATATTGAGGGCTTGGGTCCTAACATTATAGACCAGCTGGTTGAGAATAGTCTTGTCTCCAGCCCGGCTGATATTTTCAAATTAGCCTATGGTGATTTACTGCCCTTAGAAGGTTTTGCTGAGAAAGCCTCCCAAAATTTAATTAAGGCTATAGTTGAAAAAAAATCAATTACCTTCCCTAGATTTATTTATGCTTTGGGGATAGCTGGCGTGGGGGAAGAAACAGCCGTGGATTTAGTGGACCAGTTTGGTTCTCTGCAAAATCTAAAGAAGGCTTCAACAGCAGATCTTGAGCAGGTACCGGATATTGGTCCTAAAACGGCTGCTGCTATCTATAACTGGTTCCGGAAAGATCGGAATAAACAACTATTAGAAGACTTAGAACAAGCAGGGGTAATAATAAAATACCCTCGGCGAAAAAATAAGAAGCAGCTGGATAAGACGCTCTTTGTTTTTACTGGCGGATTAAAGCAATTAAGCAGGGAAGAAGCTAAGGAGAGGGTCGTGGCTTTAGGGGGAAGATCCTCCAATCATCTTAGTCAAAAGACAGACTATTTAGTAGTTGGTGATAAGCCTGGTTCAAAGATGGCAGAAGCAAAAAAATTAGGAGTTAAAATTATTTCTGAAAATGATTTTTTGGCGATGATAAATGTATGAATTATTTTAATTATCTCTTAAGTCATCTTAAAAGATTGGATTGGCTCTTAATCCTTGTG
>JAGYMG010000107.1 GCA_018400675.1 bacterium | reverse complement strand
GGAGACAGGCACTTCTTTACTGGCAAAGTCTCTATAATTAACTGCTGCATGCGAGATAACTAATGCGGCAAGGGTTAGGATAGATGAAAGCAGAAGAGAGATTGACACGATGGCAATAACTGCTAATACAGCAGCGGTAATACCGGCAATAAGATAAGGCGAGTGGTTGGTTCTTAAAGCTTTCCCGTGCAAGGCAAGCCAAAGCAGGAGATACGCGGCTGCTGCCAGCGGCGGCGCCAAAGCAAGCGGCAAGCCGCCTATACTTAATAACCAAGCTGCTCCACTTACAAACAACCCTCCCACAACTACCGACTCAACCAATACCGGCATAACTACCTTGCCGATGATAGCGTTAAGGTTTCTGCCTGCCCAATCATAAACCAGCTTAAAGACCGGCCACCTGCCGCCGGAATTCCTACCGGAATTCTTAGAAACGGGGTAGTCTTGGCTTTCAGGGAAAAAGTCGCTGTCCCCTTTTTCCATTAATATACGCTTTGACCTTTCTCTGGCTATTGCTTCTGCAGTTAATATTTCCTGTTTTAACGCTTGCAAGATATCCGGTTTATCCTTTATCCGGCGATAATCCCTTACATCAATTCCTTTGCCATCTGATGCTGCGGCCGGAATACTCTTTCTTGCACGGAAAAGGTCATTTACTGTCCGGATAATAGTATCTATATCGTTATCAACATCTTCTGGCCTGACAACTGCTGCGCTCAATTTAACTCCAAAACCTAAATTCAAAATATACTGGTCTGCTTCTGCCTGAGCTTTAACCAAAGCAGCTAAAACTTCTTCAGGGGCAATTGGCAAAGAATCATCAAAAGCATTTCTGAATGCATCATATAAAGAAATATTTAATCTAAGGATGATTTTATTTCCGGTGCTGTGGTCTAAACTGTCGTTTATAACCTTAAACCCAAAATGCAGCCTTTGGCTGTTTTTATCTGTTTTTCTAAGGTCAAGCCTTGAGCCTGCCGCCTGCTTAAAAACCTCTTCTTTTTCATCAGACTTAGCTACGTAATGCGCAAAAACCTTTATAACTTGAAGACCGCAAGCCTTGCCTTTTGCCACTATATAAAACGTATCCGGCGGCCCCCGAATGATATGAATAGAGCCTTTTCCTTTGCTATCCAAGGCTTTTCTAATAATTTCGCCTAAATAATATCCTTTTGCAGCTGGATAATAATTCTCTAAGTATTTATTATCAAGCTCTCTACGAACTCTTTCTTTCTGCTGTTCCAAACTATCTAATCCTGATTCCTTCTCTTCTCTAACCCGGCATTCAGGCAAGCCTACCCTTACTAATTCACCATCTTCTTTTGCCAAACATTGGGTATATTCCGCCTCTTTTACCGCTAACTCTAACCTTGCCGGAAAGTTTTTGCTGGAAGCATCAGGTATCTGGCTTAATCTTACCGCGCCTACCGGGGCCCAGGGAACCAACACCTTAAATTCAACTTTACCTTTAGCGCCTTTAATTGTGCTAAGCATATCTTTTAGCGCCGTTTCCGCATTCTCACCAACCTCTTTTGTAAAAAGTACGGCTGTTTGTTTACTGGCTTCATTTCCAAACATAATCGGCAATTCAGCTGCAGCCGCGAATCTCGAGTGTTTTTCCACTTTTGCTTTATCCCAATTGCCTGAATCATCCAAAAGCGCAAAGCCGAATTTTTCCTGGACAAATTCAACTATATTAAATTGAACCTTATTCAATGCATCAACTACTTCCTTTTCTGCCATATCCGGCGCAAATAAAGCAATAACCTCATCGCCGCTTACATGGTAAGATACGCCTCCTAACCTCTCGGCTACTAAATTAACGGCCTTTACTACCGCCTTTATACCAATGATATCCATAACTTCTCTGCCGTATACATTATTTCTATCCCAAAGCTTGCTGATATCAAAAAAAGCAACCCAGGCATCGCCGCTGTTTCTTTCTAAAAATTCTACTGCCCGGTTTTCCCACAACTTACCCACACCGCTCAATGAATTAAATCTTCTAGCTCCCGTGAAAAGAGCAAGGGCAGCCAGTAAAGCTACCTTGGCTCTAGCTGAATTAACTAAATATAGCTGTGCTAACTCTGTAGGTCGGGACTCTGGAATAACAGCTCTCCGCAAGTGCGCGAACTTCTTCTGCAACAACTCTTGTAAGCGGCTCAAAGCGGTCATAAACCTGCTCTTTGACTGTTCCGTCTTGGCAGATGAGGAAGTTGTAGATTCTGTCTTTGATGTCTCTGGCTGAAGCAAAGATTTTACCATCGCCTGTAGCCACGAAATGACTGAACTTAAGTTCCGGAATAATTTGTGGTGCCATGATAGACCTCCTTTTGCGCTATGCGCTA
>JAGYMG010000106.1 GCA_018400675.1 bacterium | reverse complement strand
ATGCCAATCCTAAAAAATATATCTTAAATAAAATCCCCGAAAACTATACCGGTGTTGCTAAGAAAGTATTTACCAATAAGAGAACAGCTCTCAAAGTATCGCTATTTTGGGCAACAACCTTGACAGTCATCTGTGAAGTTTTTGGTATTACGTCTACACCGGATGTATGGGATGCTGTTTTATATTATGCAGGGGCGATATCCATTACTCCTCTTATGACATTAAGGTTGTCCTCATTGAGGCCTAAGTTTTTTGAAGAGGTACCGGAGGATGCCCTTAATGGTTTTAATGTTTCTTTGTTAGGTTCTGTTGGTTATGGAATTATTTTCTTAGGCCGGGGCGGGTTGTTCTTGATTAAACAGGGCATAGATATCTTTCGGGTGTTTATCAAAGAACACGGCCTAATTAAAGGCCCGCCCTTAGCTTTGATTAAGTCAATCGCCACACCTTCATCCGAGGCCTTTGAGTTTAGACACCTACAGGATAAATACAAAGATGCAATTAGAATTCACGAGCAAGCTCACCGGGAAGGAGCCAGCGAATACCAGGCGTATGGGAAAGAGATTAAAGCAGCAGAGGAAACCCAAGCGGCAGAAAGGCAGGAAGCAGAGGAACAGGAAGAAAAGGGTGAAGAAAAAGGAGGAGAACAACAAAAGGCAGAACAGGCAGGGGAGAAGGAAGGAGTTGTAAAAAGTGCGGACCAACAAATAGAGTTGGAGAAAAAAGAAGCTGAAGTTAGAGGTAAACTACAAGAAGTTGAAGAAAAATTAGAAGCAGAAGATTCGAAAGATTTAAATATAGAAAAACAAAGAATTTCTGCTGAGTTAATTGAATTAGGAAGATCTTATCCAAACAATAAAGTTCAAAATGATTTAATAATTAGTTATAGAGAATGGGTAGCTGAAAATCCAAAAGTAACTACTGCAGAAAAAATAGCTAAAGCATTTGAATTATTAGAAGATAAAATATTTACTGAAATTGGTTTTGCCCTAGAACTTAATCAAATCGATCAACAGTTTATAGGAGGATTAATTGAATTTGTAGTAGATACTACTTATTTAGCAGTAGAAGGGTCAGAAAATCAAGCTGGCCAGGGAACAAATAAACAAGAGATAAGGGAAAAGGTTGAAGCAAAATTTGAGGCATTATTTGCAAATAAAGAAAAATTAACCAGAGAAATTAGGAAAGTAGCAGTTGAATTTAACTTAAGTACAATATTTAATGCAACCTTATTAGTAGATAAAGAATTAGAGAAAAAAGCTCAATTAGATGAATCTTTAGATAGAGAAAACAGTAATTATCAAGAAGATATTTCTGGATTAGCTGAAGCCAAACTTACCCTCGCTTGGGCCAAATACAGAAAAGAAAGTAAAGGTGCAATAAGAAAACTCCAAGAAAGAGTTAACTCTTATCAAGAAGCTTTAGAAGCTTATCCAGAAAAAGTATACGCTGAAATAGTAAAAGTATTTCCTGAATTAGCTGATCCTGTAAAACAAAGTAGAATCAAAAAAGCATTGAAAGCGATAGCTAATCCAAAAGTAGCCAAAACTGTAGGTATGATTTCACTGGTTTCTCTTATGGGCGGATTAGCAATAGTTGGAACAGGTTGTAGCACAATCAATCATGGTTTTGATTCAGCCGCAAATGATTCTTCACTTTTTGGCACTTCTGAAGCAAGAACGCAATTAGATGTTAATATCTATCCTGATAGTGCCTTTGATAATACGAATCAATCTTCTGATACAGAAAGAGAAAAAACCGCTTTACCTGCCGAAGGAGAAAAAGCTGAGGCTAAAGAAAGAGTTGAATCCAGAGGCGGTTCAGACAAAGATGCACCTACAGAAGCAGTTGAGGCAGAAAAAAATGATGGAGAAGTTGGAGCAGTTGAGGAAGAAAGGGAATCAGAAAAAGAGCTTGACCGGGCTCAAACCACAGGAACTGACCCGCCGATGACTGAATTGACAGATTTAAAGTCAAAAACTCAAAGATTAGAAAAACAAATTGCTGCAACTAGTGCCAGATTAGGGTCTAATATAGAATCAGCTTCAGAAGATAGAGCCAACGAATTAGTTAACATAGATGAAGCTGTAAGAGACTTAGAAAATATATCTAGAAAATTAAGAGAATACAAAAAACTACGTGACATTCAAGAAAACCTTCCGGTAAGTTATCCGGATGATCCCCGCCTCAATGAAGTTTTATTTACTTATGACGCTTCTCTATTTATTATTGCTCAAATTGAAAGAGGTAATTTAGAAAGAGCAGCGGAGATAATTGAGACCTTCCATAAATATTTCTATCAAGAAGGCCAGGGCTTACCAAAAGGAATCAATGTAAGAAAAGCAGCTGTTTACGAAGAAGAACAAACAGCGGGTGCAAATGC
>JAGYMG010000105.1 GCA_018400675.1 bacterium | reverse complement strand
ATGATTGCTCCAAAGTTATATTTTTCTGCTACATCTACTATTTTTACAGTAGATTCAAGGCCTTCCGGCGGGCCTCTTTCTGGATATTTATCGGATAAAACTGTTGAAAACCTTTTATAGTTTTCTTCTGTATAAGTTGATACCCAAGGCATCTGCTTTGTGGTTATTATTCCTTCTTTATCGGCCTTTTTGATGATTTCTTTGATTTGGGTTAGGTTGTGGCGGCCGTTTGAACCACGGAGATTATTTTTTGACATCTCCTTGTAAGCATCAATTAATCCTGTAGTCGATGAATCGTGGCCTCCTGTCTCTGTATCCGGCTCAAGTTGAGGAAGAATACCTTTAGCAAGCTTTTTACCAAGTTCTACCCCCCACTGGTCAAAGCTATAAATGTTCCAGATTACACCTTGGACAAATATCTTATGTTCATAGATGGCAACAAGCTGGCCGAGTGTATAAGGAGTAAGTTTTTTGGCTAGGATTGAATTAGTAGGACGGTTACCTTCAAACACTTTATAAGGGACAAGGTTTTCTATTTCTTCTTTAGTTAATTCTCCCTTTTCTTCCAGTTCCTTTTCTACTTCCTCTGCAGTTTTTCCCTTCATCAAAGCCTCGGTTTGGGCAAAGAAGTTAGATAAAAGAATCTGGTGCTGTCTATCTAGGCGTGATTTTAACTCTGCATTGCTATCTAACCTGTGGCTGCTTCTTTGGGCAAAAGCAATAAAATCAGCCGGTATTAGTTTTGTTCCTTGATGGATTAGCTGATAAAAAGCATGTTGGCCATTTGTGCCGGCCTGGCCCCAGATAATCGGGCCGGTCTGATAATCAATTGGTTTGCCATCCCTGCCTATGCCTTTACCGTTTGATTCCATATCTCCCTGTTGAAAGTAGGCAGAAAAACGGTGCAGGTGCTGGTCATAAGGAAGTATCGCCTGCGTTTGTGCGCCTAAGAAATTGTTGTACCATATACCCAGTAAAGCTAAAATCACAGGAATATTTTTACTAAAATCGGTATTTCTGAAATGATTATCCATAGCGTGAGCACCGGATAAGAACTTTTTAAAATTATCAAAACCAATATAGCAAGCTATAGATAAACCAATTGCAGACCAAGAAGAATACCTTCCCCCTACCCAATCCCAGAAGGTAAACATATTAGCCGGGTCAATACCAAATTCTTTAACTAACTTCTCTTTAGTTGATACAGCAACAAAGTGTTTCTTGATATGTATTTCTTCTTTTGCTTTCTGTAGGAACCAAGTTCTTGCAGTATTAGCATTAGCCATAGTCTCCTGAGTAGTAAAACTTTTAGAAGCAACGATAAAAACGGTAGTTTCAGGATTAAGATCAGCAAGAGTTTCAACAATATGGGTTCCGTCTACATTGGAGACAAAATGAACTCTTAAATTATCACGTGCCGCAAACTGTTTTAAAGCCTCAGTTATCATTACCGGCCCTAGGTCTGAGCCGCCAATTCCGATATTTACAATATCAGTTATCTGTTTTCCAGTATATCCTTGCCACTTTCCAGAAATAACATCCGAAGAAAATCTTTCCATTTGTTTTAAGACTTTATTTACACCCGGCATTACATCTTTACCATCTACATAAATAGGCTCATTGGATTGATTTCTTAAAGCAGTATGAAGGACTGCCCTGCCTTCAGTTTCATTAATTTTACTTCCGGAAAACATTGCTTCTATAGCTTCTTTAAGCTTTATTTCTTTTGCTAAAGCTAAAAGGCTATCCATTACATCAGAGTTAATTAAATTCTTTGAATAATCTAATAATATATCTTCAAACCAAAGAGAATATTTTTGAAAACGCTCCGGGTCAGATGCGAACATATCTTTCATCTTTAACTTTTCTATGCTCCCAGCTAATTTTTCTAATTTTTTCCAAGTTGATCCTTTAGTAGGATTGAATTTAGATAAAGCAGAAAAGTTACTTTTGTTGCCTAATGATAACAATTGAGGCTTTGCGTTAGGAATTATTTTCTCCTTGCTGCGCCAATCTATTTGACCAGTTACATCAGTTAACATTCTGTCACCTAAAAGCACCCTTATTGCACTAATTTGGGTACCATGGCCGAACAAGACTACAGTTTTTCCTTTGTATTGGCTGTTAAGTTTATCTAATAATCTCCTCTGGCGGACGATTAAATCAAAAAAACTTTCACCGTCTTCCGGCCTAATTGTAGCGTCTTTTGCTTGGCGATACTTACCTTCGGCTAAGGCTATTTGCCAATTGCTAAGCCTTTTTACGCCTAACCTCTTCATCTCCGAGGTAAGAGGCTCCGTTGTTTTGTTATCCCAAGCACCAAAAGATATCTCATTTGCCAGAGGTTCTTGAATAAGTTTAATATCAAGATGGGTATAGTTGCATGTAATACAGCCTCCAGCTGGGCCATGCCA
>JAGYMG010000104.1 GCA_018400675.1 bacterium | reverse complement strand
TGCAATAAACTTAATAATTGCCTTGGCTTTTCTAATCTCTTCTTCTCCATCTAAACCATTTAACTCCTCCAAAGAATCAACTATAGTTTTTATGCATTCAATATCTTCAAAATATCTTTGCACTTTCTCAACAATCATATTCTGAGGTGTATTCGATAGGTCTATTACAATAGAGCCTGCTGCCTTATTAACTTTATCAGCGTAATCTCTGGCAACCTTTAATTTAAACCACTCAGGATAAAGGCCTAAGTTCTTCGCCAAACGAAATGCCCCTTGCTGCGAGTTATAATGCGATGCATGTCCGCTCATGCCGGTAAATTTCTTAGTATCAGGATTAAAAGCTAAATCAATGATTAAATTACCCATATCCTGGATAAAATGGGTTAGCCTGCCGAATGTATCAACAAGTCCCAAGGCAAAGCTGGTACCCAATGAAGCACCGGCTATATTTGCTTGCTCTAAAGTTACCGCGGCATAAAAACCGGCCGTATTTCCATCATTGGCAACCGCAACCGGAATACCTCCGAACTCGCCGGAGATTATATCTCCCATAGGCTTAATAAACCTGTCAGTTTCTTCTTGGTAATATCGCTTTGCTAATCTATCAAATTCGGCTTTCTCTTCTTCATTGAGCTGTCTGGTAACAAACTCAACTAGTTTAACAGGTGCATCGTAATTAGCATATTCGACATTACCCTCTCGGTTTGTTCCTACATAAGAATCGATACCGATATTCAAACGTTTTGCCATCTCGATAGCAGCGGTGGCTTGACCGACCTTTTTGGTTTTATTAGCACCGGAGATAATCAACTCATCCTGGACATTATCCGGCCAGGATATGCCGGCATAATCAATACCCCAGTTACCTGTAAGGCCAAATTCCTCACCATCTTTAATAAATTTATTTACATTATCAAGGGGAGTATTAGCATCTTCAATGGCATCAAGCCTTTCTTCCCAGTCTTTCTTTTCGTTTCCTTCAGGCAAATTATTTATCTTAACAGCAATAGCGCCTACCTTGAATAAACGATTGAGCATATCCAGATGTTGGTGCGCATCAGTAAAAGCAGACGGTGCCCAGTTCTGTTCTTTCTCAAAAACACAGGCCCCATCGCTGAAAACAACAATCTTAGCATCAGTCCCTCCACAGTCAGCGCCAATGCTTACTCCTTTAAGTTCCTTCAAAGCTCTAGCCATAGCGCTAAAATCAACGGCTTCTTCATCATCTTGCTGCGCATCGCTTTCCTCATCAGAAACAACGACTCTAAAAGCAAGAGGCTTATCAATTACCACCTCTGTTCTCTGTAATAATCCGGTAGTCATTTGCGGACTAGCAGTCTTTACTCTGGGGAAGTTTTCCTCAATCCATCTCTGTAAAGCCTCAGAAAGATTCTTTGAATCTTCTTCTAACTGCTTTGTTGTTTTTGGTTCTTCTGGTGAAGAGTCGTTATATTCATTCTTAAGCTCTTCTATACGAACATCAACTTCAGTGGCGCCGCGGCTGGTTAATGGATTATAAATCCATTTCTTAAGGAAATCTCCAGCATCATCATCAAAAGAAATACTATATGGCGCTTTTTCAGAAAGAGTATAAATAAATGGAGGAGTTTTAAGAGTGACTGACCCTTCCGACTTATCCGGCCATTCTTCATTGGCAAGTTTAAAAGTAACATGCAATCTGAGAGCTTTAAGCTGCTCTTTCTCTTTCTTAAGCCCTTTTGCCTCTTTCCTGAAACCTTCTTCTACCTCATCGCTTAATTCAGATTCTTTGTCCAGGAATGATTTCTGCTCTGGCAAGCTACCTGTTGTCGTATATGGTTTTTCGAAACCAAGCAATTCTTTCTTTGCTACACTTACAATATCACCCCATAAAAGATAAGTATCAGCATCTTGCTGTAAAACGCTTTTAATATAATTTTCACAAAAATCAATAAACTCCTGCTCACGGCCCTTACTAGCAACAACCCTAAAAGCATTATCATCTTTATATTCTTTATCAATATAGAAATAATGCCTAAAGTCTTCAACGATATCTTCTAATATCTCTCTTTCTGCTTCGCTTGCTTTGCCTAATCTAGCGCCAAGAAGCGCATTTAGCTGATCAGCAATTCTATTGCGTAAATTTACAAGTTCTCCTCTATCAAGCATGCTCAATTCAAAACTTTGTACAAATCCCTCAAACAACTCACCTATCTTTTTCATACGTTTATAAGGGTCAGTTTCATCAAACTCTTTCATCTGTTCATATATAGGGAAGTATACTTTCCTCCATACTATTGAGCCTAATGGTTCATAGAGGTTTTGTTTGGCAGGGTTGGTTCTTCTTATATCTTCAAGTTCTTTTGTTTTAGTAGGATCTAATCTTTCGTGGAGAGCTTTGGTTACCCAGGCAAAGTACAGCTTATCGGATACCAT
>JAGYMG010000103.1 GCA_018400675.1 bacterium | reverse complement strand
GAATGGATATAGGAGCCAAAAAGGCCTATTCGTTTTACCCCATAATTTTTTATCTCATCGATATTATCTTGAATAATGCCTATAATCTTTTTTTTACTTAACATAATTGCCAACTCCATTTTATCTATTTTTATTATACATTAAACAAAACCCTCTACAACATATTTCATTTTCCCCACCTACTTCCACTTCGTAAATGGAAATAGGTCAAAAATCAATTAGATGTTTTATCTTATTTTGTCACAGATTAGCACAGATAGAGAGCACAGATGGGCGCAGATGTTATCTGTGTAATCTGTGTTTATCAATATTCTTCGATATCCACGATCTTATGCTTTATGGCGTATTTTATTAAATCAGAGGTCCGGTGTAGGTCTAGCTTTTTTAAAAGATTATTTTTATAGTTTTCTACTGTCCGGCGGCTTATATATAAAAGTTCAGCTATCTCTTTTGCGGTTTTTCCCTCTCCAACCAGATGAAGGATTTCTTTTTCGCGTTTAGTTAACAACTCCTTATCACTTAATTGAGTGGCTTGTTTGCCTATGGCTTTTTCTACCAAGTATGAAGAAACTGAAGGAGTTAAATAGACCTTGCCTTGGCTTATCTTGGCTAAAGCCGGAAGAAGTTCTTCGGCAGCTTTTTCTTTGCTAAGATAACCCTTAGCCCCAACCTCAAAAGCCTTCATTATATAGGCATAAGCTTTATAAACAGTAATAATTAAAATCTTGGTTTGAGGCGATATCCGTTTTACTTCTTTAATGGCATCTAGGCCGCTCATCTTGGGCATAGAGATATCTAGGAGTAAAATATCCGGCTTAGTTTCTTCTACTTTCTCCAGCGCCTCCTCTCCGTTATCTGCTTCAGCCACAACTTGATACTCATTATGGCCTTGGAGAATATTTTTTATCCCTGCCCGGATAACATCATGATCATCTGCAATTACAATATCAACAGACATAATTTAATCACCCTTCCCGAAATAATCTTGCCTTTAAAAGTGTTCCCTTACCTGGTGCGGTTTCGATATCCATCTGTCCGCCTAAAAGCTGAACCCTTTCTTTAAGCCCCTGGAGGCCTAGTTTTAACTTGTCCCCTTTGCGCCGGCGGGGCGGCTTTAATAGCTTTTTATAGTTAAAACCTTTTCCATCATCTTCTACAATAAGCTCAACAAATTTATCTTCAACCTCTAGGCTGACTTTAACATTTTTGGCATCGGCATGCTTTATAATATTAGTTAAACCTTCCTGGGTTATACGGTAGATAGCTAAAGAATGCTCTCTTGAGAGCTTGGTTGGTTTTTTCGGCCTTTGATAATCAATATTAAACTGACCCATTTTCCTGTATTGAATAATTAAAGCTTCAACTGTATCTACTAGACCTACTTCATCTAAAGAAGGCGGCCGAAGCAACTCTGAGATATTATGAGTTTTTTTTATCAATCCGGTAAGAACCTTTTTGCTTTCTGCAATATTCTTTTTGGCTTGTTTAGGATCTTGGCTAAACTTTTGGTTTACTAAATCCAGATAAATCCTTAATGCACTTAAATCTTGGCCCATCTGGTTATGGATTTGGAGGGAAAGATTAGCCTTGCTTTCTTCTTCAATTCGAATCATCTTTTCTATTAATTGCTGCTGCTTCTTGCGCTGATGTTTGTGATTGCGGTAAACCACCCATCCGGTTTCAGCCCCAATTACAACTCCTAAAATTAAAGACCACATTAAAAAAGAAACTGATTTTTCTTTCTGCGAATCAGCTTTTTTTATTTCTTCTTTAATTTGACTTAAATTAAAATTCTGAACGGTATCATTTAAAAAATTATCCAGGCGGTAAAAATATGATTCGAAATCTCTTATTAGCTGAGTTACTTCTTGCTTGTTATTTTTTTTACCTACTAAATCTACAATTTTTGAACCTAAATCACGAATTTTCTTTTCTGAATCTCTGATTTCTTCTACCCATTTTTTATGTTTTAAATTGTCTGCCAAAGATGAATAAATATTAAGTTGGCGGTCAAATTCTTCTGCAGCTTTGTCAATTCTTTCAAGATCAACAACAACTCTAGCTGCCTCTAGGTATTTTGAACTTTCCCAGAGAAAATAATTACGGATACCGCGGGCATAAAAATTATTATTAATCCGCATCTCCAAAACAGCTTTTTGGATGGGAAGATAGTTTTGCCCTAAATTGCTGGTAATTTTTGCCGAAGACTGAATTTGAAATATACCAATAACTCCAACAACAATAATTAATAATAAAAGCGCGCTAAAGCCTGCTAATAACCTCCAATCAATCGGCTGTTTTTTCACACCAACTCCTAGGCTTTTAATTTTGGCTGGTTTTGACCTTTTTCATTGTAGTTAATACTTTATATCTACGGAAATGTTCTGCTGCTTTTTGAGAATTTTTGATATAATTGGTATAAATATCCGCTAA
>JAGYMG010000102.1 GCA_018400675.1 bacterium | reverse complement strand
AACGGCTAACTATATCTATAAACCTAAATCCATAAACTATAAATAAGGTATGCAATAACGAACCAACAGTATGCGGCAGGTGCCAGCTGTCCAATAAGGCTGTAACATTAGCCTCTGCTATTTTGGCTCCGGCTATCTCCATGCCAGCCGGCAATTTAGTAAAGAGAGAGTCTACAACCGAAGCATTAAGCGAAACCATCGGCAACCAAACAGTTGTCAAAGCAGGCGTAATAATAGAACCTATTAGCACAATAAGCGCCCTGCCAAAAACAAATCTCACTATACCTACCAAAACCGGACATTGATATGACAAGTACGCGTTAAAAGCATGGTATCTGTAAATAAATCTATTGCCGTGTTCTAATTCCTCCTCAAATAATTCCGCCTCAGCCTCTATTTCTTTCTGGTAAGGCGAATTCTTTTCCAAGTAAGCGGCAACAAAATCAGTATAATCCATTGCCTTCCACATATATTCCCAGAAAAACCACCAGGTAACTCCAACTAAATAAGGAATAGCAAACCCCATAAACACAGCATTAATTATAGCAGCGCCGGTAATAATCTTGCCTGCAGTAACAACTATGCCTACTACAACACCTATTATCAATAGAGTCTGTTTCCATTTAGCTATCCGCTCTTTGGCATACCCGGTCAATCCTTTGCTGTGAGAAGCTTGCAATCCATTGAAAACCTTTCTGGTAGCCAAATTCTCAGCCTGGTTCAACGCCCTGTAAGAATCATTCTCTACAACTTCCTTCAAGCTATAAAATAATGTTACCGGTTTGCCTTCTTTTAACCTATTTAGGCTATTTCTGACGGCAAGGCCTATACCCCCTAAAACTAAACCGGATAAAGCTACAGCACCTAAATATTCTGCGGCAACAGGTAACCTTTCTATCAATGAAAGGCTAGAAACAAGTTCAGGACCCGGAATAGCTGAATAAAATTGGGCTCCGTAAACAGCGGCAATTACAGCAACTGTTACTTGCACTGCCAGAATTAAAAATGGCCAAATCTGAGCCCAAACAGCACCTATCTCGCCATAGCCAGCAAGGTGGGCTTTTTCGTGAGCAATGATTGAGGACTGGATGAATAAAGGCAGGTGATAGAATCTTGCTAAATCTATATGTATCCCTTCCTCTCCTTTAGCTGCATAAGCAATAGCACTTCTTCCATCGTGTCTTAAGATATTTGTCTCATTATTTAGTACGGATTTTTGGAGATAGGTGGGTAGGTAACGGAAACGCTCTAAATCTATATGAATACCTTTATCATCTGTATAAGCAATAGCACTTCTTCCATCGTGTCCTAACAGCTTTATGTTATATACTCTCTCAATGGTTTCTTTTAATTGTTTCGGGCCATCTAATGTTGGTGGCGCACGAACATCTTTTATACCACTTACCTTAATATAATATGCTGTCGCAAAGAAAAACGCCCCGATTAGTAATACCGGTAGAATAAGCACAATGACATAAGGTAAAGTTTGGATAGCAGTGAGTGTCTGTAAGAAATAACCTATAGCGCCTACTGCTATTCCTACAGCCACGATTACTAATCCTGCCTTTACCTGCCCACCAGTCTCAATATTCTTACTTCTCTGTTCTAAATGCTTAATTAAATCCTCAATTGCCTTTCTTATTGGATTCTGAATTTCTGTTCCACGCCCTGGCCATATTGCGTCTGCGGATCTTTTTCTTAAAGTATCAGGAATAAGTATCAATAGCTCTCTTAATGCTGGAATAATACTTCTATCTCCTGCAGCCTTCAATGCTTCAGTAATACAAGTTATTGGTTCTATAAAATTATATCTGAGCTCAGATGAAGAATCAAAAGGCGAAGGACGATAATCACAAGAAACAATATGGGTTTCTCTAATACCCATCTTACTACTTAATTTATCTAAAGTTTTTTCTACCATTTCAACCAAATCATCCATTAACATCGCAATTGCTCTTTTATCTCCAAGCCTAGCCAAACCGAGTTTTGCTTCTTTACTAATAACTTTATCCGTACTGGCTAATGCCTGAGAATATGCTCTAATAAGATCCTCTTTCGAAACATTTAAGTGTCTCAATGATTTTAAAACTTCTTCACGGAAATATGAGTTATTAGCGGGGTCTGTTAAAGCAATAATAAGCGATCGCCTTGATTCTGCATTGCCAAATTTACCTAAATCCTTCACAGTATCTGAGCGAACATGCCGCGAATATTTATTATGGTCATTTATAACATTATTAAGAAAACTAACTCCTTGTTTATTTCCCAGTTTAGCCAATGCAATAGCTATCCTTAAATTTGTCATGTCATCAAATTTACCTAAAAGAGGCTGTAAAGCAGCTATTGCCTTCTTAATCCCGAGTTCACCTAAATGTCCTACTACTATTCTGAGAATACGAATATTCTTTGATTTTAAATTATTTAAATCATCATC
>JAGYMG010000101.1 GCA_018400675.1 bacterium | reverse complement strand
ATCTCTTTTACGAAGAAAAACTGGAGTAAACCGTTAATAATTCTTACTACAATTCTAGTATTTATGTCTATTCCTTTTATGTTTCATTTAGTAAAATTTTTTGTTGGTTCAGTAAAAGATTTTCGATATTCAATCAGTTCTTATATTGGTCCGGCACCAATCTCCAGAGATATGTCATCATGGAAGATATTTAAAAGCCGGAGTGATAAGTATAAAATTCAATATCCACCAGAGATAGTAGAAACTCGATTTTACTACCGTAATCCTGAAGAGACCAAAGGTTTAAAGGAAGGTCGCCCCTACGATCTCACATCATTCGTTTTAAAGAAGGATAATTATTCTGGAAAAAAGTATTACCCGTTTGAAGTTTATATAGGCGTACATCTAAATGAGGAAGGCTTATCACCTTTAGCGTTTGAGATAAACAAAGTTAAACAGAACCAAAGAGAAATAAGTAATTACCAGGTGCTGTCAAAATCAAAAATTAACATTGCTGGAGTTGAAGGTGTAGTAGATCATACATTAGTAAAAAAAGGAAATGATGCCAAACGATTTGTAAGGTATTTTATTCCTTACAAGAATGAGATGCTAATCATTGTTGGTTTAGTTGGCAAAGAAAAAGAATATATCCCCGAATATCATAAGACCTTTATGGACATGCTTTCGACTTTTAAATTTATGCCAGAAAAAAGAAAACAGCAACAGATGTTAATGCTCAGTAATTAGGTAACTCTTTTGGTATAATAATTGTAACCAAAGGAGGCCTAATGAAATATCAAGACATAGTTATAGTCAAGCGATGTATAAAAAAGGGTCACCTATTGATATAAATGTCAAGCAAAAATAGAGGCTCTTCGCTGATACTTTTCACAATGATCATCAAATTCATCCTCTAGAAGCTACTTTTCTAAAAAGACTGTAAGTAAAGATACAATTATTATCACAAGAAGCTTCGGATAAAATACCGAACTTCAGTCACCTATTGACTGCGTTGGATAAACCAACCAGTATGATACTGTCGGAGGGCGGCTCCCCGCTAATCACACCTATTGAAGCTATTGCCGAAAGCAATACTTCAGACCCCAGAGAGCGCAGAAGCCGCTTGCATCCGGATTAATTCTTCTTTATTTGTAAAGAACGGCCTTTTTTCTTTCAATACATGGTATATGGCTTTAAGCATATCGCGGGCAGCGGCTACTTTGGCCGTATTGTACCCTTTGCGCTTTTTTATTCTCTCAAACTTCTCAGCAGCAGCGGGTGTAGCCCGTACAAAATGCGGTGAATTTTCAATCAATATCCACTGAAGGTATTTGCATCTATTTTTACTGAGAGGGCCATGGTAGCAATTATTAGCGCTCTGATGCACCCGGGGAGCCAGGCCGGCGTAGGAGCATAGCCGGTTAAAACTCTTAAACCGTCGGATATCACCGATTTCACTCTCTACCAAAGAGGCGCCAAAATGACCAAGTCCGCTAATTGAAATAAGGTTACAGATATCCTGATTCATATCCACTTTTTTTATCAATTCCTTACGATGTTGGTAGATTCTTTTTCTGTACCATTTCAGCTGCTCTATATGTTTTTCCGCCAAGCAGCGGTATCCGGAAGGTATTTTGCTAAGGTCAATGTTGTCTAACGCCTTATCGGTTGTGAGGTTACCGCTTGAATTCAGGCCTAATTTATCCAGCAGTACTTTCAAGCGGAATATTACCCGGTTGCGGTCTTTAGTTAAATTTAGCCGGTAGCGCAAAAACTCTCTAAGCTGGCGGGTCTTTTTCCCGGCAATATACACCTTAGGCAGATACCCCTTGCGCAGGATATCGGCAATTAGCCGGGCATCTATTTTGTCGGTTTTCTTATTGCGCTTGGCAAAGGCTTTAAGCTCATAAGAGTTAGCCAGATATACCTTATCAGCGTATTGCTCGGCCAAATCAACGAAAAAATACCAATTATAAGTCGACTCAACCGCCAGGCGGAAGGGGCAGGGGATAGTTTTAAAATATTTCTTTAACATTTCCGGATCATTTGATATACTTTTACTGGATATTCTTTTACCGTTTGCGTCCATAATGTAGAACCAAGACTGTTTTTTGTGAAGATCAACTCCGACATAATACATGGGCGGCACCTCCTTTTAACAAAATTGTTAATAATGTGGTACATTGTACCAGCATTCAGGGAGAGCCGTCCATTGTTTTAGTTTATATCACATAGTATCACACCTAATTGTTTTTAAATCATCCGCGATAAACAAACACCACCAGATTTTTCAGACAGGAAGTTTAATTTGGGACAAATCAATAAAAAGACTTAGAACTATGGACTGTGGACTATGGACTTTACTATGAAAGCCGGCGACATCCTACTATTCAAAGCGGAACGTGATTTTGTTTCTCGGCTGATTGCTTGGGGAACTGGAAGCAAATATTCGCAC
>JAGYMG010000100.1 GCA_018400675.1 bacterium | reverse complement strand
CTCTATCTAGCGGTACCATGATTGAAGGCATAGATATTTCAGTTAGTGTGGCCGCCGAAGATACAGCCGGTAACTCAACTACCGATAGCTCTCTTGCGGTTACTATCGATGATACCGCGCCTACTGTTACTATTTCTGCCGCATCAGTTCATGCCGGCGGCGATACTATCACTCTTACCTTTAATGAAAGAATGGATATAACCACTATAACTGATTCCATACTTCAGGCGGATACAAATATTACCTTAGATTATTCAAATGATGCCGGTAATCAAGACCAGATAGATTTAGATATTGCCAATGCAACTGTGGCTTGGGATGTATCGGAAGAAGTTGCTACTATAACTTTAGATGAAGCCGCCGATAGCGCCTATATTCCCGATGGGAAATATGTGGGGGTAACTTTTGGCACCGATGCGGCAAAAGATAAATCCGGAAACAGCTTAGTCTCTGTGGAGGCTTACAGTGGAGCAGTCTCTAAAGAAACAACTGCCCCGGCAATAAGCGTAACTGCCGAGTCTGTGGAAGACGGCGGTGATACGGTTACGGTTACTTCGGATGAGGTTTTAGCTATAACAGCCGAAACCCTGTCTAACTGGACAATTTATTATGATGATGACACTGCCGCTGGCGGCGAGACCCAGATTACTACCGACAACGCCTCTATATCTGCCCTTGATTCGGGCAAAAAGATTGTAACCATTACCTTAGATCAGGTAACTGACGGCGCTTACCTTCCTGATGGAAAGTATATTAAGGTAGCTGCCCATTCTACTAATATCAAGGATTTATTAGGCAATAGCGGTGCGGCCGCCGCCTGGACGGCAAGCCCGGTAAGCGGCGATACCACTCCTCCCACATTTACTGTTGCTGCTGAATCTGTGCATGCCGGCGGGGATACAATCACTCTTACTTTTGATGAAACAATGGATGCTGCTACCTTAAGCGACGCTAATTTAGCCGCAAATATTGAAATAGATATCTCTGATAATCAGGGGGCTACAGAGCAGGAAGATCTTACCATTACCAATGCAGTTGTTTCCTGGGATGGAGATAAAAAGGTTGCCACTATCACTTTAGATGAAGAAACTGATGATGCCTACATCCCCGATAATAAGTATATCGGGGTTACTCCCGCAGTTGATGCAGTAAAAGATATTGCCGGCAATGCTGCCGCTAATTCGGAAATTTATAGTGCTTCGCCGGTATCTAAAGAAACCACAGATCCGGTTATCAGCGCTACTGCTCCGTCTAGTTCATCCAGTGTTAACAATACCAATGTAAGTTACACCTTATCAGAAACTTGCGCCTCAGGCACTATTACCTGGACTAGAACCGGTGGCTCAGCCGATGTTAATTCTCCTCACAGCCAAACTTTAACCGGCAGCGAACTGCATCAGGGAGCCAATAGCGGTATTACCCTAACCAATGATCCTAATCTGGTAGACGGAGCCGTTTATACGGTAACTTTTACAGCCACCGATTGGGTAGGTAATACAGCTACTGCTGTTACAAATACCAGTGTTAGTTATGATACCACTTCTCCTTCAATTGATTCAGTAAGTTTAGCTTCAGATAATGATAATGATAGCAGTTTAGCCAAAGCCGGTGATCAAGTTATTTATTCTATTACCTATAATGAAGCAGTTACCGCTTCTCTAAATAGTGCTTCCACCGCTAACAATGTCTCTACTTTAACTAGTGATCTATCTGCAAGTAGCTCTGCTACTGATAGTATTATCTTTACTGTAGCCTCCGGTGACAGTGGTGAGGTTACTATCGGCAGTGTTGATTTTACTATCACTGATGCTGCCGAAAATTCAACTTCTATCACTGATTTAGGCGCAGTTAGCGGTTCGGTAACTATAGATACCCTAAAGCCTACTGTAGAGGTTAGTGTTAGCCCAGATCCTACAGCTACCCAAGATGCCGGCGGCCTAACTTTTACCCTTACTTTTTCCGAAACTATGAATACAGATGTTGAGCCGGTGGTTACCTATGATCCGGTCGGCTCTACTTCAGCTCAGCCTTGTACCGGAGGCAGCTGGTCTACTACCACAAATAGTAATGACACCTATACAGTTACCAATGATAATCCTATAACCGGCAGCACCGGCGACGGTGAAGCTGTTGTCAATATAACTACCGCCCAAGATTTGGCCGGAAATGGAATCAACGCCAATACAGATAATACTTTTACTATATCAACTACTACCTTGGAAGTTTCCGGTATTACCGACCCGATAACCGCAGGCGAGGTAAGCGATATAGTTGTTACAGCTAAAGATACAGATGGCAACATTCGCACCGGTTATACAGGAACTGTCACCTTTAGCTCAAGCGATGATAACGCAACTTTACCGGCAAACTATACTTTTACTATAGAAGATCAAGGCCAGCATACATTTTCTGAACGCTTAACTTTAAAAACATCCGGTATCCAGGAT
>JAGYMG010000010.1 GCA_018400675.1 bacterium | reverse complement strand
AGCTGGCGGTGCCTCCGGCCAGATAAGAATCCGGAGTTACCGTAATATTTGCTGCCTCGCCGGGAACAATATCTAAGCCCGGGCTGTAGCTACCTTCATCGATTACGCCATCGGCCGAATCCCTGGTTTGGAAGCTAAAGCTATCGGTAGTCTGGGCATAAGAGGGGTTTTTGATATCAAAAACAGTAAGAGTAGAAGAAATGCCCGAATCTATAGCGGTTCCCAAAGTAATAATTATTTTATTATCTTCAACCCCAACAGTTGCATCAGCATTTCCGCTTACATCGGTTGAGTCTACATCGCTTAGGTCATAGTCGGGATCAACAATAATTTCAACCTCTCCGTTTTCCGGTATAGCGTGGCTGGGAATAAAACTAAAAGTATAGTTGTTAACTTCAGAAACTATATCAGTATCTGCTGTAACCAAAATATCGTCTAAAGAACCGGCTGTTATACTCAGGCCGTCTATATCGCCGGTATCGATTAAATCATGATTGGGCATCTGCGTAGACAGAGTAAATCCATCGGTAGTTTGCAGATAAGAAGGGTTGCCAATATTGCCAAACTCAAGAGTTTGTTGGCCGGTTAACTCCGAACCTGTCCTTTCGACAATAATGTAGCCCTGGCCTGTTCCTATTGAATAGCCGGAACTTTTTACGCTAGCGCTATCTAAAGAATAATCGTTGTCAAAATCAACTCTGATAAACCCTCCGGAAGGCAAAGCATGTTCCAGGTTAAAACCAAAGCTATAATCTGTAGATTCACTAACCTCTTTTGTTCCTGTACTAAGAGAGAAGTTCGACAGAGAACCGGCTGTTATTGTTTTTCCATTTAAATAAGCGTAATCCAGCTGATTGCCGGCGGAATCTCTGGTAACCAGGCTATAATCACCGGTAACCTGGACGCCGGGATTTTGTATGTTGGATATTATTAAAGATTCGGCAACTGAGGCGCCGATAGCGGTGCCGATATTAATTATTACGGTATCTCCATCTACTGTAACGGTAGAACCGTCATTGCCGGCTACATCTCCGGAAACGATATTACCTAAGTTATAATCCGAATCAAAGGTTACCTCCACACTGCCGCCGGCTTCGACCTGATTAACGGTGGTAAAATCGAGAGTATACGCAGTTAAATCCCGGGCAATTAAACTATCCGATGATATGGCCGCATTTTCTAAAGGCGCGGGTGTAGTAGTAAAAACCGGAGTTTCAGCTGTATCAATTGTGCCGCTGTCAGAAGTTTGAGTAGTAAGAATAAAGGTAAAATCACCCGCATAACCGGGATTAGTTATCCCGCCAATTTCTATATTTTGAAGCTCTCCGGCGGCTAAGGTTTCCTTAAGATTTAAAATCATATAATCTGAGCCAGTACTGGCTACACTAAATAAAGCAGAAGGGCTTACCACATAACCGCCGCTTGCCTGATAAGGAGAATCAAAATCTATCCTTAAATACCCTCCTGAAACCGCCTGATGAGAAGGAGTAAAGGTAAAAGTATAAGTTACCCCTGTTTCACTGGCAACATCCGAAGTTGCAGATAACTCTGAAATATCCAGAGAACCGGAGGTAATACCCACTCCGGAATAGTCGCCTTGATCTCTTAAATTATCCGAAGAATTTTTAGTCTGAAAATTAAAATCATCGGTAGTCTGGACATAAGAAGGATTTTTAATATTGGATACGGTCAATAAAACCGCCTCTTCTTTGCCGATAGCGGTACCGATAGTAATAATCAAGCTATCTCCCTCTACCGCGACAGTAGAATCGGTATTTCCGGATACGTCAGTTGAACTCAGAGAAAGTAAATCGTAATCGGAATCAAAATCTATCTCTACTTTGCCGCCGGCTTCAATAGAGTGATCAGTGGTAAAACCAAAATCATAAGAGGTAAGCGCGCTTACGGTGCTGGAAGCCGGAGTTACTGAAAACTCGGTTAAACTACCCGAGGTAGTGGTAACTCCCCCGGTTACTCCTGTATCTATATTATTTTGGTTGGTATTCTGAGTACTGATGATAAAAGAATCGGTAGTCTGGACATAATCAGGATTTTTAATCTGGCCGATAGTTATACTTTTAGCTCCCGGGCTAAGTTCGGATTCTGTCTGAAGGCGCAGGTAATCACTTCCTTTACTGAGAGTGTAATCTACATTGGAACAATAAGCAGCTCCTAAAGAATAGTCAGAATCAAACTCTATCTTCACATACCCTCCGGCCGGGACAGTATGAGGAATCGTGAAGTCAAAAACATAGGTATCTACTATTTCTTCCACTTCCGTAGAAGAAGGAGTAACATCTAAACCAGTCAAACCTCCCGCTATTATATCCAAAGAAGCCGCCGTACCTTCATCCATAAGGTTACCGGCGGAATTCTTGGTACGTAAAGCAAAATTGCTGGTAGTCTGGACATAAGAAGGATTTTTAATATTGGATACGGTCAATAAAACCGCCTCTTCTTTGCCGATAGCGGTACCGATAGTAATAATCAAGCTATCTCCCTCTACCGCGACAGTAGAATCGGTATTTCCGGATACGTCAGTTGAACTCAGAGAAAGTAAATCGTAATCCGAATCAAAATCTATCTCTACTTTGCCGCCGGCTTCGATAGAGTTAAAGGTAGTAAAACTTATATCATAATCTACGGTTTCGGCAACGGTGGGATCGGAAGTCCCTACCGATACCCCGGTTAAAGAACCGGCTGTAGTGCTCTTACCTGTAACCTCTCCGCTGTCGATATCAAAATAAGAAGAATTTCTAGTAGTAAAGGTAAAAGTTAAGTCTCTTGTGCTTCCCGGATTAATTATTTGGCCTATCTCTACGCTCTGAGCCGCACCGGCCGGCAATAATTCGGAGAATTCGATTGCCAGATAATCCGAACCTCTGGCGCCGATACTACAGGAAGCTGTAGCACTTATCTTTACAGCTGAACTCAAGTTGTAATCTGGATCGAATTCTATCCAGAGATAACCGCCGGAAGCTACCTTATGAGAAGGAGTAAAGCTAAAAGTATAGGTTGCACTATCACCGGCAACATATGAAGTAGAGCTTACCGCAGCGCTGGCTAAACTCCCCTTTAGAGTGGTTACCCCCGAGATATCACCTTCATCGATTACCCCGCCGGCAGAATCTTTGGTCTGTAAGAAAAAATCATCGGTGCCTTTTACGTAGCTGGGATTTATTATATTAGAGATAGTAAGAGAAGTTGACTCGCCCGCGGATACAGCCGTACCTAGGGTAACTATTATCTTGTCGCCGTCTACACCCAGGGTAGAATCCGCATTACCGGATACATCACCTGCGCCTACACCGCTTAAGTCATAATCGGAATCAAAGGTTACCTCTACTTTTCCGTTGGCTTCTATGGGGTGATCGGGAATAAAGTCAAAAGTATACTCGGTATTTTCGGCTACCACCAATGTTCCCGGAGTAATCGATGAAACGGTTAAAGCCCCGGCGGTAGTAGTAATAGCGGGAGCGTCTCCTGTATCTATAACGTCATTGTTGGAAAGCTGGGTGGTAATAGTAAAGGCCTCAGTCGTTTTAATATAAGAAGGATTGACTAACTTCCGGAGTTCGATAGTTGTTGTGCCGGATAACTCTGCACCTGTCCTTTCCAACAGAATAGAGTTATCTGTTTTTGTATCGATTGAGTAACCGGAAGTCGCTATAGCTAGATTATCTAAAGAGTAATCATCGTCAAATTCAATCTTTAAAAAACCACCTTCTGGCAGAGGATGGGCTAAAGTAAAGCCAAAAGTATAATCAGTTTCTGTGCTTACTTCCGTAGACAAAGGAGAGGTAGAAAAGTCTGTCAGACTTCCCGCAACTATATCATTACCTCCTGCTGTACCTCGGTCTAAACTGTTTCCGGCATTATCTTTAGTTAGAATAGTGTAATCATTAGTTGTTTGTACACCCGGGTTCTGTATGCCGAAAATCTCAATAGAGATAGATTCACCTGCACCTATAGATTTAGCAATAGCTATGAATAAAGTATTACCGGTTACTGCAACAGTTGTACCGGGATTATTTCCTGAAACATACGCGGCAGCACTTAAATCGCCAAAATCCACATAATCAGAATCAAAGGTTACCTCAATACCGCCGCCTTCTGCAGGTATAGGATTAACCGTAGTAAAAGCTACAGTATGGTTTGTTACATCTTGGGCGATATAAGAAGCCGGGGTAACTGCGGGAGGCCCGCCTAAAGCAGCCGGCTCTATAGGTACTACCTGAGAAACAGCCGTATCTACTTCTCCGCCGGCTGAATCTTTACTGGTTAAAGTAAAAGTTACCTCTTTAGCATAACCGGGATTATTTATACCGCCTATCTTTATAGTTTCGGCCACTCCCGAATCTAGAGAATAACCCGCCTTTAAGGTTAAGATTACATTGCCGGCGGTAGCGCTCGACCGGCTGTATTTTTCTGTCGGGCTCACCAGGTAAGCTCCGCTGGCATCGTATTCAGAATCAAAGTCTATGCTAACGGTTCCGGCTTCGGCTACATAATGAGCCGGAGTAAAATTAAAAGTATATTCGGCATCATCAGTACCCACCGCGTATGAGCTAGAAGCTACCCCCACGTTAGTTAACTCTCCTACCTTTATCTCTATTCCGGGATGCGTCCCTTCGTCTATCAAACCGCCCGGCGAACTTTGTGCGTCTCTGGTTTCTAAATTAAAATCGGTTGTAGTCTGGAGATAAGCGGGATTCTTTAGCTGAGAAACAGTAATAGTTCCTTGAGCCGCTAACCCGTCATTTAAAACAACGGTTAATTTTTTATTCAGATTATCTACCGCTTCTATCTCAGGATTCCCGTCTCCGGAAATATCGACTGTACCGGTAGTTATATTAGACAAATCGTAATCTGAATCGAAATTAATAACCACTCTGCCTCCGGAAGGTATATCATGGTCCGGAGTTATTCCAAAAGCATAATTTGTAATTTCTGCGACTACGTCCGAAACCGGAGTGACAGAGTCAACCGCTAAGGCGCCTGAACTGGTGGTAATACCTTCTTTGCTGCCTGTGTCTATTATATCTTCATCCGGAGTTAAACTGGTTATAGAAAAATCACCGGTTGTTTTGACATAAGCGGGATTGACTATATTGGCAAACTGTATTGTTTGAGCTCCGCTTATTTGGGCTCCCGTGCGTTTAATCCTTAAATGATCATCTAATTTTTGCTGTATCGAATATCCTGAGGTCATACAGCTGGCGCTGGATAAATCGTAATCGGAATCGAATTCTACCTTAAGATAGCCATCTGTATAAAGCGGGTGTTCAAGGGTAAAATCAAAGCTATAATTAGTAGATTCACTTACTTCCGTGGTTCCTTCTGTAACCGAGATAATGCTTAAAGAACCGGAAGAAATTGGCAATTCCGGGTCGGGCTCGCTGATATCCATATAGTTACCCTGATACATAGTAGAAATAGCAAAAGCAACAGTTTTTACATAGCCGGGATTTTTAATGCCGGCTAAAATAAACTCGACAACAGCGTTATCATTGCCGATATTCATATTTAAATCCATGGTATAGGTATTGCCTTCTATTGTTTCTGCCGAAACAACCATAAAGGCACCATCAATATTTCCGGAGGAAAAGGCGGCTCCGGAAATATCATAGTCAGGGTCAAAGACTACCTCTATAGACGGGTTATCACTCATAGCGTTAGCCGTAGTAAAACCAAAGGTATAATTGCCGGTTTCACTTACCACAGAGTCAACGGGAACTACATTCGTAGCAGTTAACTTTCCGCCGGTAATAGCAATCCCGGGGATAGTTCCGGTATCGATAGTTTGATTTTCCGTATATTGGCTGACTATAGTAAAATTATCGGAACTCTGGACAAAAGAAGGGTTCTTTATGCCGCCTAGAGTTAAACTATGCGCTGTGCCGGTAGAAAATTCCTGGGCTAATCTAAGTAATAAATAATCGGCTTCGATATTTAACGCCGCATAAGGCGCTGTCGGCTCAACTATATAAGCTCCGGATAAGTCATAATCAGGGTCGAATTGAATTTTTATATATCCATCTACGGGAACCGGATGAGTGGTAGTAAAATCAAAACTATACTCTACGGTTTTACCGATTTCTGACTCGGGAGTTGAAACCGATAAACCGTCTAAGGCGCCTTCGGTAATAGCGATAGAAGCAACACTTAAATCCTCATCTATTATTCCATCAGAAGCATCTCTACTCTTAAGAGAGAAATTATCCGGCGTTTGCAAATAAGCAGGATTCTTAATTCCCGAAACTACCAAAGATACAGGAGCGCCGGCGGGAATTTCAGTTGCTCCATCTAATGTCACGGTAATGGTATCACCGGAAGAACTTGTACTGTTAATCCCGATAGCCGCTTCGTTTTCTGTGCCGGGATTAATCAAACCGCTGGAAGAAAGCGCGCCGTTTAAATCATAATCAGGGTCAAAGGTTATTTGAAACTTTCCGCTTACCGGGATAAGGTGATCGATAGTAAATTCCAGAGTATAATCGGTAACCGTACTTACGGTAGTAGAAGTGGGGGTTACTGTAACCGCCGCCAAAGCTCCGGAGGTAATATCCACCGTCCCCGGGCTTCCCGTATCTACAGGATGATGGTTAGATAGTTGAGTGGTTACTATAAAATCATCTGTGGTTTGGACATAAGCGGGATTTTTTATATCCTTTGCGGTTATGGTTACCGGCCCGGGAACAATATCTTCACCCGTTCTTTCAAAAATAAGATAATTTGCCTCTTTACTCATACTATAACCGGAAGTTCCGCCGTAAGCATTGGTAAAATCATAATCTGAATCGAATTCAATCTTTACAAAACCGCCCTGGGGCAGAGTGTGGGCTAAAGTAAAGTTAAAGGTATAATCTCCGGTTTCGCTCACCTCCATAGTAGTAGGTGTTAAAGAAAAACCGGATAAACTCCCTGCGGTTATCTCATTACCGGAAGCAGAAGCTTGGTCGACAACATTGCCGGATACATCTTTACTGGTAATAAGATAATCGTCTGTTGCAGCCTGAGCCCCGGGGTTCTTTATCCCGGAGACCTCGATTGATACAGCTTCTCCGGCAGAGATGCTGGTACCTAAATTAATTATTAAAGTGTTTTCAAAAGAAGAGACTACGGACCCGTCATTGCCGGAAAGATAAGAGGTTTGCGATAAATCGCCAAAATCATAGTAGTCGGAATCGAACTCTACCTCTATAGTCCCGCCGTCTGAAGATATAGCGTTAACAGAGTTAAAACTAATCGTATAATCTGTTATCTCCTGAGCGGTATAAGAAGCAGGAGTAACACCGGGAGGCCCGCCTAATAGAGCCGGGTCGATATGATAAGGAGAAAATATAGCCTGATCCACTTCGCCTTGATTGATATCTTGGCTGGTAATTGTAAAACTGACATCTTTTTCAAAACCTGGGTTTACTATCCCGGCTAAAGTTAATGACTCAGCTACGCCTGCCTCCAGAGGAGTTAACAATTCCAGGGTTACATAATTAGCCGCAGTTTGAGCAGATACTATCTTGTAATCGCTGCCGCCTGTTTTGATGGTAGCGCCGCTAGCGTCGAATTCAGAGTCAAAATCTATCCTTAAATAACCATGGGGAGATTCAACCTCTTCAATAGCGTGAACAGGGGTAAACTCAAAAAGATAATCCGCGGTTTGGCCGGCGGCATTGGGGTCCTGGGAAGAGGCTGTGCTTACAGCTTCTACCAAAACAGCTCCTAAGGCGCCATGAGTTATCTCTGCTGCCGCAGGTTGAGCTTCGTCGATAACCCCGTCATCTGAGTTTTTGGTCTGAATCAGAAAATTATCGGGAACTTGATTATAAGAAGGATTCTTTAGATTGGCTATAGAAAAAGTAACTGCTTGTGAAGAAGAGAGAGCATTATTCAAATCAAGAATAGCAGTTACAACCTTATTGTTATTATCAACATTTATGGTTAAAGGATTTCCGTTAATTGTAACATCTCCGGCAACTATATTACCTAAATCAAAATCAGAATCAAAAGTCACCTCTATCTTGCCGTTGGCGTTTACTGAATGATCGGTAGTAAAGTTAAAATCGTAGTTAGTAACTGCGCTTACTTCTGTAGAACCGGCAGAAACCGTAACAGCTGATAGCTCTCCGGCTGCTATGGCCGCGCCTGAAGCTGAGCCGGTATCTATGGCATTATAAGTGCCGTCAGCGGATTCAGAAGTCAGAGTTCTTATTATAAAATCATCCGGGGTTTGGACATAAGCGGGGTTTTTGATATTGCTTATGGTTAAAGATACAGATTCCGCGGCGGCTATCTCCGTACCCAGATTCACAACCAGAGTATTGCCGTCTTTGGTTAGAGTAGCGCCTGAGTTACCGGAAACATCATCTACCGCTACCGCGCTTAAATCGTAATCCGGGTCACAGGCAATCTCCACTTTTCCGTTAGCCTCAACTTTATGAGCGGTAGTAAAGTTGAAAGTATAATCGGTAAGAGTTCTTACTTCTTTGGATACAGCATCCGCAGATAATCCTGTCAAAACTCCGGTGGTAATTTCGACTGCCGGAGCTAACCCCCTGTCCATAGGCAGGCCGGAGGAGTCCTGAGTTTCGATAAAAAACTCATCTGTAGTCTGAGCCCCCGGGTTCTTGATGCCGGAAACCAGCAAAGATTCAGTCTCTGCCGCGGCTATAGCTGTACCTAAATTAATGGTTAAGATATTTTCCCCTGTCGCGGTTACGGTAGAATCGGGATTACCCGAAGCAAACACAGCTGCCGAAATATCATAATCGGGGTCAAAATCTATCTCTATGCCGCCGTTTTCTTCTATCGCGCTCTGGGTAGTAAACTCAATGGTATAGCTTGTAGTCGAACGGGCGGTGCTGGAAGTGGGAATAAGTGTAGGATTAATCAACTGCCCGGCTTCAATCGTAAATGGAGAATTTGAGGTATCATTATAAGCAACATCAGAAACCCTTACCAACGCTTCTCCGTCACTAACTGCGTTATCGGGAATAGTCCAGATATATGAACCATCGTCGGGGGTAGAAGCTGTTATCTGCCTCCAGGTTACCCCATTATCCTGAGAAAATTCTAAAATAACATCGCCTGCAGCTCCCAGAGAATCCCAGGTAATCTCCTGGTCTGTAGCAATCGGCCAGGCTTCCCCGCCGTTAGGCTGAGTTAGGGTCAAACCTTTAATAGTAAACTCTTCTGAGCTATCGGTTACATCTGAATCGTCATACTGGGATATCTTTAAGCTGATCGTTTCTCCCACGTCCCGGGCCACTTCCCATAAATACTGGCCCTGATTAACGCCGGTATTATCTATGGGAGGGGTTCCGATAGTATGGACATCTTCTGTGAACCCATCTTTAGAATACTGTAAAATTACATCTTCGATAGTTCCGGTGGTATCCCAGGTTATAGCATACTCATAGCCGGCATCCCAGACACTGCTTGAATCAGGCTGGATAATTTCTAAATCACCCTGAATTTTAAAGTTAGCGTCTGAACTATCGCTAACTGTCTCGTAACCAGGCTCTATATCGGTAATCCTGATCTTGACTGTTTCAGAAGCATCGTCGGGGACCCCCAGCCAGTCATAAGAACCGTCATTGGCAGTAGAATCACTGATCGTATTAATATCGGAATTGAAATCATCTTTGGAATACTCTATCTTTACATTATCGTCGGCTATTATATTACCGTCTACCCGCCACTCTAAGGGATAGGTCCCCTCGATGATAAAAACCTCTCCCCCATTGGGGCTGGTTACTACCACTCTGGGTTCGGGAATTATCTCAAAATAATCATCTGAAAAGTCGAAAACCTGAGTACGGTTGTTATCTAAGATTTTTACCTTGAGGGTATCGGAGATATCATTGGGAATATTCCAAAGATAACTATTTACCGGGCTCTCCGCCAAAGCCAGCGAAGCAGTTGGAGGCGCAGCAATAAATTTTCTCCGCTGGTAGTGCGCGTTTATCTCATCAATCGGTAAAGCCCTGTTATATATCCTTACCGCATCAATTCTTCCATCCAGATAGCCTTCATTGCCGGTTTCATTTTTCTTGCCGAAGGTAACCGTGGTAGTCGAAGAATCCATCGAGCTATAACCCCCATTATTACCTGCTTCTACCCCGTCTAAATAAAGCCTTGCCTCTGTATCTTGACTGCTGAAAACCCCGGTAAGATGGTACCAAGTATTAGTGTTTAAAGAAGTGGTCCCGGCCGCTTCTACTTCATTATCGGTATAATAGATGCTAAAAGATGGTTTACCCTCATCATCGATACTTAAATGGTAACTTCTGTTTCCGGAGCCATTGTCTTTAGCGACCAAATTCATCTTTTCGCCCGCCGCCGGCAGGCTATATAGGTAAACCCAGGCTTCTACCGTTAAATCAGCGCCTACGGCAATATTTCCCGTCTCAACATAATCTCCGTCGCCGTCAAGAACCAAACAAGACCCGGTAGAAAATTTAACATCTTCTTCGCCCCATAAGCCGCCGTCTGTGTCGCGCCACTGGATATCTCCGGCTAAACTGCCGTGGTTGCCCTGGATAGAGGAATCGACAGCCGTGGTTCCTTCTCCGCTATCGAAGTTCCACTGCCCGACCAGAGTATCGTCAGAACTATAATCTTTGGTAAAGGTTTGATCATAGTTTTCGGTACTTTCTGCTTCCGGATTGCCGTAGTAGATATAAATATCTTTAGTTGACTCAGCCGGAATTTCAGGGATATTAACCCAGATTTCGGTAGTAGTAGTATTGATAGTTCCCGGCTCGACCCAATGGGGGCATACTTGGTCTATATCAGCAAATCTTATGTCTGCGCCATTGCTCTGCATCTTACCCTCCCCTACCAAACTTTGAGTATCTACAGTAAAATTAACTTGATAATCGGTAAGGGCCTCTGCATTGGCTGTATTATCGATAGTAATCTTTTTAGCGTAAGAACTGCCCGGAACCATCCCGGTTCCCGGAACTAAACCGTCATAAACTAAATTAATATCACTGTTGAAATCATCTTTAGAATAGGTAATCTTTAAATTATTGGTAATATAACCATCGGGGTTAAACTCGATATAGTTATCTTCGCCCTGGACCCAGTACTCTCCCCCGTCGGGAGAAATAATCGTGATAGCCGGTTCGGCTATCTCAAATGAGACAACTCCTTCTACCTCAACCGCTGTATCCCTGCCAACCGGCACAGAGGATTCAACTATCTTAACTCTAGCGTCTGTAGTTACTTCATCCGGAATAAAACCCCATTGATAGGAACCATCGTTAGGCTGCGCGGCAGCTATCTGGCTCCAACTGGAGCCTCCATCGGATGAGTAGTAGAGATCAACCGTACCGCTTAAATTACCTATTTTTTCCCAGGTAATAGTATGAGAAGTTCCCACCTTCCAGGAACTACTGCCGTCGGCGTTAGGCGAGGTAATATTCATCTCCGGTACAGGCACGATAGAAAAAACCGCGTTGGAGGGGTCGCTTAAACTAGGCTGATTATAGCTATAAGCTTTAACTTTACAGTTATCGCTTATATCATTGGGTACTGTCCAGCTATACTCTCCGGTAGCCTGTTGGTTGGTGGTAATTCCTTTCCAGGTTAAGCCGTTATCATTAGAATATTCAAGGACGATATCACTGCTTGCCTGAACATCGACCCCGGAAATCCAGACAACATCATGAACCTTGCCTACTTCCCAGGCTTCGCCGCCGTTAGGCGAAATGACCGTAACCCCGGGTGTGGAAATAGTACAGTAATCGTCCCCTGTATCACCAATTAAGGGGTCGCCCCAATCGCTGATTCTTACCTTTACCGTCCGGGAGCCGTCATCGGGGACAGGGGTCCAGGTATATTCACCGTCATTGGTAGTATGGGCAATAATAGTATTGATATCCTGGTCAAAATCATCTTTGGAATACTCTATCTTCATATCATGGTCGGTAATATGGCCGGCGATATCCCATTGGATATTATAAGAACCGCCGATAGTTAACGGCTCTCCGCCGTTAGGCTGAGTTATAGTAACCCGGGGATAATCGATAATCTCAAAATTAGCGTCGGAGGAATCGATAACTTCCGGCCTGTTTAAATCGGTAAGCCTTACCCTTACCTGGTTAGATACCGCGTCGGGAACGGTCCAAAAATAAGAACCGTCATTGATTCCGTCAAAACCGGCTGCTTCTATCCAGGCGCCTACTCCTCCGCTGGTATTATATTCTAATTTCAGGTTATTGCTTACCGTGCCTACCGTAGACCAGATTAGCTCATAAGCTTCCCCCTGGACCCAGGTCTCTCCTCCGTTGGGGCTAACCACGGTGATAGTAGGCGCGACTATCGAAAGGTTACTGTCTGAATCATCGCTTACTTTAACCTGGGTATCCCTGCCGGCGGGAATACTATGTTCGACCACCCTGACTTTAACCGTATCCGATTTATCATCGGGAACCGTCCAGGTATAAGAGTTGCTGATATCATTGTTGGGAGCGCCGGAAAGCTCGGCCGGCGCGCCTGATTCTACAGTAGCGATACTGTTAACTGTTAAAAAATTGTCACTGGAGTATTGTAAATCAAGCCAGTAAGCAATTTGTTCGGAGTTGCCGGTCCAGCTGATAGTGTGCTCGGTTCCTATAGACCAGCTCTGGCCGCCGTTAGGCGCAGTTAAAGTTAATTCAGGAACAGGTAAAATATCAAAACTGGAATTAGAGGAATCAGTCACCCGGGAATTAGCGGCGTCGCTAATCCGAATCAAAGCGTTATCGGAAGTTACCTCCCCTGAGTCGCCGACCGGCCAGGAAAAGGTTCCGTCATCCTGGGTGCCTGAAGCTACGATAATCCAGCTGGAGCCCCCATCGGCAGAATACTCGATATCTAAATTATCGCTGACCGTTCCGCCCGAAGACCAGGTAACCGGATGGGATGAATCAAGCTCCCAAACCTCTCCCCCGTTAGGAGAGGTGACTCTTATCCCCAGCATCCTAAAGGTTGCGCCTGATGTATCTGAAACTGTGGGATAATCATTGCTGGTAATCTTTATTTGGGCTGATAAACCGGCGTCATCGGGTACTGTCCAGGAATAACTGCCGGTATTAGCTAGGGATCCGGCTACAGTAGTCCAGGCGTCGCCTGAATCCGACCGGTACTCAATCTTTACTTCTCCTTCGGTACCGTCAATGCCCTGAGAATCCCAGGTAATATCATGAGCAGTGCCTACTAACCAATCTTCGCCGCCGTCGGGAGAGGTTATATCTATCCAGGCCTCCACATATTCAACGGTTAAGTCATTAAGCACCGGGGTGGTCTCGCCGTCGGAATAAAATATAGCTTTATACTGCCACCACTGGTCATCTACAACATCGCTCTGGAGAAGGTTAATCCCTTCGGCGCCGCTGTTATCCTGATAGTAACTGGCCCCGCCGGTTAAATTAATGGTTATATCTTCAAGCTGGGGAGTAACGGTTCCATCGGCTGAATGAAGGTAGGTCCTAAAATAAAATACTCCGGAAGGAAAAGCCGCCTGAAAAGCGCCGATATTACTATTTACCTCCGCGGCTGTATTGGTCTCTGAATAACCGCCGCTAACTTCGGCCCATTCCGCGCCGTCATGCCAATACCAGTTAAACCCGTCCGGGGAGACCTGGTAACCTATCCCCGCCCCGGGTGGAATAGTGGACACCTCAAGAAAAGAATCAAGTTCATTATCATAAAATACCCCCTCAACTGGCTGAATAGTCGGGTTGGTGGTATAGTAGTCGCCGGTATCAAAACTATTAGCCGCCTCAAGGCCCAGGCTAAATGTAAGAGCCGGAGCGGTTATAACATTGGCTTCGGCATAACCGATTTTATACTCGTTAGCTCCGCTATAGTAACCCGAATACCACATCCGGTAACGGCCGTCATCTTTTATTACCGCCGGCCACATCACCTGAAATTGTTCCCAGGTATCATTAGCTCCCACATCCAATACCGGGTTAGCCGAAGATTTGGTCCAATTTACCCCGTCTAAAGAAGTGGCGTAACCAATCCGCCAATAGTCTCCGTCATAGCCTGAATACCACATCTTATAAAGCGAGCCCTCCTTGATTACCATCGGAGTCTGTAGATATTGTAAGTCAAACTCTTCGTCTGGCTCAGAACCAAGATTTAAAACCGGATTAGAGTCAGACTTTGTCCAGTTAACTCCATCTTCTGAGGTAGCAAGGCCGATAAGGTAAGGGCCGCCGGCTCCGGCATACCACATCTTATAGGTACCGTCATCATCTTTTATCACCGACGGGCTTCTAACAAACCAATCATCCCACTGGCCGCCACTACCTTCATCTAAGACCGGGCCGATTGTATAATCGATATAATAAGTTGCGGCGTCAGTCATGCTCCCGCTGGATAAAACCTTTATCTCTCCATCATGATAATCTATCTGGTAATCAGCACCTTCACTGTAAGTAGTGCTCCCATCGATAGTAGTAACCACTACACTACCTTCTCTTATAGCCTTTTTATCTAATTTTACCCATTGATCATAATCTGAGCTAAAACTTTCATCAATAATCTCGGGATGAATCTTAGTCCAATTTATCCCGTCGGAAGACTCCGCATAACCTATTTTTCTTTCCACATAATAACTTACCTCTCCGTCGTAAACGTTACTGTCATACCCATAACCTGTATACCACATCTTATAAGTATAACTGCCTCCGCCTTCATCTTCTCTTATCACCGAGGGAGTCTCTACCGCACTGGCATCGAAAGTCCCGTCAAACCTCTCTGTCTCACCCGGAGTAAGCACCGGATAATCATACCAGTTCCTCTGGTCCCAGTGTATGCCATCGTATGAGACTGCTTCGCATATCCTCGTCTCCTCATTATAAGCACTCACTCCATTAGTACCACTGTAGCCGGTATACCACATCCGGTAGTTATAACTGCCGTTGTCGCCGGTTTCCTTGATAACGCAGGGAGAAAAAGCCTCATTTCTGAAACCAGCCCAGTTACTTGAAAATATCGGGTTGTTTTCATCTTTGACTAAAGTAGAGTTTAGGCTGCTGTTGTTGGGATTATAATTTTTAAAAACATTGGCGCCGGATGAAGTGGTAAGGTTATTTCTTAAATTATCTATTTCAGAGGCAGTAAGCGCTTTATCATAGATATGAATACT
>JAGYMG010000001.1 GCA_018400675.1 bacterium | reverse complement strand
AGGGTGTGCATGCTATCGAGATGGTGAGGAAGGTAACCGGTGATACGATGCCATCCAAAGCAGAGATGGGGACAATTAGGGGTGATTTTTCAGTAGATGATGCTACAGCAGCTAATCGGGAAAAGCGATCTATCCATAATATTGTCCATGCTTCAGAGAGCCCAGAAGAAGTAGAGCATGAATTAGGTTTTTGGTTTGCGGCTGAAGATATCTTCCATTATAAGAGAAACGAAGAAGAGATAATGTTCTAGTTCTTAGCTTGACAATGTCTGTTCGTCTTATCTACAATTAATAATAGCCCCGTTCTTCTCAATTAAATTTCTAGACAAAATATCTTAGCAGGGATTCAATATTTGTCAGGCTCATCGGGTCTGGCGTGCGAGTCCCGCCATTGCATTTATTCTAGGATATATTGAGAGCAAGAATGGGGCTTTTGTTTCTAATAAAAAGCTGCCTTGGGAAAGGCAGTTTTTCTTTCGGGATGCTGGGAATCGAACCCAGGTCACAGGACCCCCAGCCCTGTATAATAACCACTATACAACATCCCGGAGAAGAAATTATTTATTCTTTTTCTTCTTTGTCTCTTTCTTTGAAGGAGCCTTTTTTTTAGTGGTTTTTTTAGCTACAGCCACTTCCTCTTTTTCTTTTTTGGGCTCTTCTTCCTGGGTAATAATTTCTTCTTGTTGAGAGATAGCTGATTCTTTTCTCTTTGTTTTGGAGAGAGTCTTTATACAGCGGGTGCAAGCTAAGACTCTTTTGCCCCATGGCAAACGGACCCATTGGAGATTGGGATATTTTCTTTTTTTAGGAGTAGGATTATATTTTCCTCTCAGCTTGTTTCTCTTTCTGGCCACTATTGATTTTTTACCGCAGATTTGGCACACTTTAGACATGCTCTTAAAGTTATTTTAATTACAGAGTTATACTAATATATTTTCTGAAAAATTGCAATGGAATTAATAATTATTATTTTTTCAATACTGGTACTTCTTTTCTCTATTGTCATCCATGAGGTATCTCATGGTCTGATGGCAGACTATTTAGGAGACTCCACTGCTCGGATGGCTGGCCGTTTAACTCTTAATCCTATCAAGCACCTAGATCCGATTGGTTCTTTTTTAGTTCCGGTGATGTTGATTCTGGCCAATACGGGTTTTGTCATTGGCTGGGCAAAGCCGGTGCCGGTTAATCCTTTGAATCTCAAAGATAAGGCTTATGGCAATGCCAAAGTGGCTGCCGCCGGGCCAGTGAGTAATTTTTTAGTAGCCGGTTTTTTCGGCATCCTTATGCGTTTACTGCCTTTATTGCCTAACCCTGTTTTAGCCAGCAATCTGTCAATATTTTTCAGCTATATTGTTTGGATTAATGTGCTGTTAGCTGTTTTTAACCTTATGCCTATTCCGCCCTTGGATGGTTCCCATATCCTTTTTGCTTTTTTGCCCAGGACGCTGGATAACCTTAAAAGATTTTTAATTCAGTATCAGTTATTCATTTTATTGTTTTTTATCTTTTTTCTTATCCCTTTGATTATCCCTTTAGTTAGCATAATTTATTCTTTAATAACCGGTGTTGGTTTTTGAGAATAAATAATATTGACATATTAATTTTTGTCTGCTAATTTATATGGCAGACGCTGAATGCGTTTTAATTTTTTGTTTATAATATAAAGACATGCCTACAATTAGACAACTTGTAAAGAAGCCCAGACAGCAGCCTAAGAAAAAGGTCAAGATGAGAGCCTTGAGTTTTGGTTTTAACGCTAAGAAGAATCGTCCCAGTAAGTATTATTCTCCTTTCAAAAGAGGTATCTGTTTGAAGGTTTATACTGTTACTCCCAAGAAACCTAACTCTGCATTAAGAAAAGTGGCTAGGGTGAAGTTAAGTAATGGCATGGAGGTTACTGCCTATGTTCCCGGTGAAGGTCATGTCTTGCAGGAGCATTCAATGGTGCTGATCAGAGGGGGCAGGGTAAAGGATCTAGCTGGTGTAAGATATCATGTTGTTAGAGGTAATCTTGACGCTGGGGGCGTAGAGGGCAGGAAACAACAACGTTCAAAGTACGGGACCAAGAAAGAAAAAAAATAATAATCTATGGCTAAAAAATTTAAAAAAAGAGAAGTTATCCCTGATTTTAATTATGAAAGTGTTCTCGTCTCGAGGTTTATTAATAAAATAATGAAAGGCGGGAAAAAATCAGTGGCCCGGAAGATTCTCTATCAGACAATGGAAATTATAAAGGAAAAATCTAAGAAAGAACCCTTGGAAGTGTTAGAGCGAGCCATAGAAAACGTTTCTCCTTTAGTAGAGGTGAAGCCCCAACGGGTAGGCGGAGCTACTTATCAGGTGCCCAAGGAAGTAAAGGGGGAGAGGAGAGAAAGCTTGGCTATGCGCTGGATTATTAATATAGCCAACTCAAAGTCAGGGAAGACAATGGAGAAAAGATTAGCTGAAGAGATTGTCAATGCTTATAATAACGAAGGAGAAGCTGTTAAGAAAAAAAGTAATATGCACAGAATGGCTGAAGCAAATCGTGCTTTTGCTCATTTTGCCCATTAATCATTCATTAGACAATTATAAAAATTATGCCGAGATTGTGCCCAATTGAAAAAACAAGGAATATAGGTATTATTGCCCATATAGATGCCGGAAAAACAACAGTTTCCGAGCGTATTTTATTTTATACCGGTCTTAGCCATAAAATAGGCGAGGTACATAATGGTGAAGCAATTATGGATTGGATGGTCCAGGAAAGAGAGAGAGGAATTACCATCACCTCAGCTGCTACTACTTGTAAGTGGGGCGATAATTGGATAAATATCATTGATACGCCAGGACATATTGATTTTACGGTAGAGGTCCAGCGGTCTCTGAGAGTCTTAGACGGGGCAGTAGTTGTTTTCGATGGTGTTGCCGGCGTGGAGCCTCAGTCGGAAACCGTCTGGCGCCAAGCTGACAAGTTTAACATCCCTCGTATTTGTTTTATTAATAAAATGGATAGAATGGGGGCAGACTTTGATCAAAGCTTTCAATCAATATTAGATAAACTGTCGCCCAATGCTGTAGCTGTACAGATACCTATTGGCAAAGAGAGTAATCTCGAGGGAGTGGTTGATATTATTAAGATGAAAGCTCTCTATTTTGAAGGAGATTTTGGTGAGCAGGTGAGGGAGGCAGAGATACCAGAAAACCTTAAAGAACAGGCTGCAGCGGTCAGAAAAAGAACCTTAGAAAAAATTGCGGCTGAAGATGAATCCCTCTTGGAAAAATTCCTAGCCGAGGAAGAAATTAAAGAAGAAGAATGGGTTAAGGTTTTAAGGTCAGCTACTCTAAAATATAATCTAGTTCCTGTCTTTTGTGGCTCTGCCTTAAAGAACAAAGGTGTCCAACCACTCTTAAACGCTGTTATCCAATATCTGCCTAATCCTACCGAGGTACCTCCAGTGAAAGGGGTCGATCCTAAGACGGGTGCAGCTATGGAAAGAAAAGCGGACGATAATGAGCCCTTTGCAGCTTTGGTTTTTAAAGTAGCTGCTGATCCTTATGTTGGTACGCTTAGTTATTTCCGTGTTTATTCTGGCACGCTAAATAAAAGTTCCTATGTGTGGAATCCTGTTTCTGGTGAGAGAGAGCGGGTGGGTAGAATGCTAAGGATGCATTCCAATACCAGGAAGGAGATTGAAGAGGTCTTTGCCGGTGATATTGCAGCAGTTGTTGGTTTAAAGAACAGTTCTACCGGTCACACCCTCTGCGACGAAAGCAAGCCTATTGTCCTTGAGGAAATAACCTTCCCAGAACCGGTTATTTCTATCAGGATTGAGCCTAAGACCAAGGACGATCAGGAAAAATTATTTACTGCTCTTAATCGCTTGGCTGACGAAGACCCTACCTTCCGCCAGAAGGAGGATTTGGAAACTGGAGAGACAATTATTTCTGGAATGGGCGAGCTCCACTTGGATGTTTTAGTGGATAGGATGAAGAGAGAATTTAACGTTGAAGCTAATGTAGGCCGTCCCCAGGTAGCCTATAAAGAAACGATTTGTCAGGAAGCGGCCGCGGAAGGAAAATATATTCGTCAATCCGGAGGTCGGGGACAATATGGCCATGTTCTTCTTAGGCTGGAGCCTAAGGAAAGAGGTGAAGGGTTTGAATTTGTCAATGCTATCAAAGGGGGCGTTATACCTCAGGAATTTATTCCAGCCGTAGAAAAAGGAGTTAAGGAGGCAATGGATAAAGGTGTTGTTGCTGGCTATCCTATGATTGACTTGACTGTCACTCTTTATGACGGCTCCTTCCACGATGTGGACTCCTCAGAGATAGCCTTTAAGATTGCTGCCTCCCAATGTTTCCAAGAAGCAGCTAAGAAAGCGACAGCTATTATTCTGGAGCCCATAATGAAATCAGAAGTAGTTATCCCTTCAGAATTTTTTGGTGATGTCATAGGGGACCTTAACAGGAGGAGAGGAATTATTGAAAAAACAAATGATCGAGTTAATCTTAAAGTTATTGATACAAAAATTCCTTTAGCGGAAATGTTCGGCTATGCTACTAGCTTAAGGTCTTTGACCCAGGGAAGGGGTACCTTCACTATGGAGTTTGACCACTATGATAAGGTGCCGGAAAACATAGCCCAGGAGATCATTGACGGTAAGAGGAGTTAATAATTATGGAATTAGATAATATCAAAAAATTATTATTGGATGGTGACGAAAAAGTTATTATCGTGGAAAACGGGGAACCATTAGCTGTCCTGATGTCTTTCCAGAGTTATGGGAAAATACTAGAGGGCAAGAAAAATCCCTTACCAAGCCAAGCCCATCAGATTGAAGAAAAAAAGGTTGATAATTCTCAAGGAAATAGTAGAATAAAGGGGGAATTAACGGTAGAGGATCTGCCCTTTTAGGGGCTTGGGACTAAGGATTAATTTAATCAACAGGTTCTTTAGCTTGACTTTCTTGATTAAATTAATATAATGTTTATATAACTGTCACTGACCGAGTAATTCTAAAAATAAATAATTTTAATAAAACAAAAAAATCAAAATAAAAAATATGGCTAAAGAAAAATTTGAAAGGACAAAAACACATCTTAATATTGGTACTATTGGTCATGTGGATCATGGTAAAACCACTTTGACGGCGGCTATTTTAAAAGCCACTAAATTAAAAAACCTAAAGGCATCTGAGAAGTCAATTGATGACATTGACTCTGCCCCAGAGGAAAAAACAAGAGGTTTGACAATTAATATTTGTCATACTGAGTTTGAGACAGAGAAGCGTCACTATGCTTTGATTGATTGCCCTGGTCACGCCGATTACATTAAGAATATGATTACTGGAGCTGCTCAAATGGACGGTGGTATCCTAGTTGTTTCAGCCACTGACGGCCCTATGCCTCAAACCAAAGAGCATCTCTTGTTAGCCGGACAGGTGGGGTTACCTTCTTTGATCGTCTTTATGAACAAAACAGATCAGGTGAAAGATAAAGAAATGATTGATTTAGTAGAGTCAGAGGTAAGGGAATTATTAAAGAAATACGATTTCCCTGGTGACGAAATACCAATCATTAAAGGCTCTGCCCTGAAGGCTTTAGAGGCAGGCTCTTTAGACGATGAGGCCATGAAACCCATAGTTGAATTATTAGAGAAGGTTGACGAATATATTCCAGAACCAGAAAGATTAGATGATCAGCCTTTCTTAATGGCCATTGAAGATGTTTTTTCCATCGAAGGACGAGGCACTGTTTGCACCGGTAGAATAGAAAGAGGGGTAGTGCATCCGGGTGACGAGATAGAGATACTGGGCATCAAGAACACCCAAAAGACAACAGCTGTCAGTGTTGAAATGTTTAATAAGGAACTGGATGAAGGACGAGCTGGTGATAATGTTGGTATTCTCTTAAGAGGTTTGAAGAAAGAGGATGTGGAAAGAGGTCAAGCCATTGCCAAACCAGGGACAGTGACTCCTCATACTGAATTTGAAACTGAGGTATATGTCTTGAGCAAAGAAGAGGGAGGTCGCCATACGCCATTCTTCTCCGGTTATAAACCTCAATTCTATATTAGAACTGCTGACGTGACTGGCGAATCAACATTGCCTGAAGGGACAGAAATGGTTATGCCGGGCGACACAACAAACTTGACAGTTAAACTGATGGCTCCGGTTGCTCTTGAAGAAAAACAAAAGTTTGCCATAAGAGAAGGTGGAAAGACTGTTGGTGCAGGAGTTGTTTCAAAGATAATTAAATAGTATTTTTCAGGAAATAAAACTTAAAAAAGATGCCCACGAAACAGAGAGAGGAAATAAAATCCAAACTCAGGGTTAAACTTAAGTCTTACGACAATAAACTTATTGATAATAGCATTCGTCACATCACAGAGATTGCTTTCAGGGCTGGTGTGACAATAGTGGGGCCTGTGCCGCTGCCGACTGATATTCACAAGTATACTGTTAATCGCTCCACATTTGTTCATAAGGATTCTCGGGAACAGTTTGAAATGAGAATTCATAAGAGACTGATAGAAATCCTTAATCCTAACCAAAAGTTTATTGACGCCCTTAGGGATTTAACCCTGCCATCCGGAGTAGAGATTGAGATCAAGACTGTTTGAAGATATACCCGAATATCAATTTGCCTTCTCAGGCTGGGCAATTGCCCAGTTTTTAATTAGTCTTAGAGATTGATTATATGAAGTTTATATTAGGCCGAAAAATGAATATGACTCAGATTTTTGACGAGAAAGGGAATGTTTTACCAGTTACCCTGATTGAGGCAGGCCCTTGTTTGGTTACTCAGATAAAAACAGAAGGAAAGGACGGTTATGAGGCAACTCAAATCGGCTTTTTAAAAAAGAAGCAATTAAAGAAGACAGAGAATAAAAAAGGCTATCGTTATCTGAGAGAGTGCCGAGGCATCATTGAGAATAAAGAAGCACCCCAGTCAGAAGAAAAAAAAGACGAGGGAGGAGATAGTAAAGAAAAGCCTGAGAAAGAAACCAAGGAAGCTGAACCTGAAAAAATTAAGAAAGGCAGCGAGATTAATGTCTCTCTTTTTAGCAAAGGAGATACAATAAAGATTAGTGGTTTTTCTAAAGGGAAGGGCTTTCAGGGAGCAGTTAAGAAGTGGGGGTTTTCCGGTAGGAATGCTACGCATGGTGTAAAACATGAGCATCGCACCTTAGGCTCTGTTGGCAGTACTGATGCAGCCAGAGTTTTCAAAGGCAAAAAAATGCCCGGTCGGATGGGTCATACTAAAAATACTATTAAGAATTTAGAGATTATTGACGTTAATCCTGAGAACAATATTTTAGTTGTTAAAGGAGCAGTCCCTGGGCCAAAGGGAACTCTCCTTGAGATATCCTCAATATGAAATATCCTGTTTACAATATAAAAGGAGAAAAGACGGAAGAGGTTAGCTTAGACAAGGAGATTTTTGGTTTAAAGGTGAATCCTGATCTCATCCATCAGGTTATTTTAGCTCAAAGGAATAATAGACGTCAGGGAACGGCCCAAACAAAAGACAGGTCAGCCGTGCGAGGAGGAGGTAGGAAACCCTGGAGACAGAAGGGGACTGGACGAGCTCGAGCTGGCTCAAACCGTTCTCCTATTTGGATAGGAGGAGGAGTGACTTTTGGCCCGACAAAAGAAAGGAATTATAAAAAAGCTATCCCAAAGAAGATGCGTAAGAAAGCGCTCTTCATGATTCTGTCAGCTAAAGCACAAGATAAAGCAATTATATTATTGGATGAGTTGTCTCTTGAGAAAATAAAAACAAAACAATTGGCCACTATTATTAATAAACTACCGGTCGGAGAAAAAAGCTGTCTGGTTGCTTTAGACAAGAAAGATGATAATATTATTTTGTCAGCTAGAAACATACCTTTGCTAGCAGTGATTGAAGCCAGAAATTTAAATAGTCTGGATCTAGTTAATGTCCAATACCTAATAATGCCTAAAGCTGCTCTCAAGGTGATTAAAGATAGTTTTCTAACTAAAGACTAATCATGCCAATCTTTGATATTTTTAAAAAGAAAAGAAAGGAAGAAAAACCAGCAGAGAAAAAGAAAGAAGAGATATTAACTCAACCGGTTAAACAGCCGGCATTTAAGCCTGAAAAAGAAAAAGAGAAAAAGAAAGAAAGTGTAAAAGAGAAAAAAACTATCCGTCAGAGGAAGAGGGTGAATAATCCCTACCGTTTCTTAAAGTCTGCTCATATTACTGAAAAAGCAACCAGCTTGAGTAAGCTGAACCAGTATCTTTTTAAAGTACCAGCTCGAGCCAATAAAATAGAAATTAGGAAAGCAGTTGCAGATATATATAATGTTGATGTCTTGGGGGTTAATATAGTAAATGTGCCTGATCGGGAAAGAAGATTAGGCAGAACAAAGGGTGTTAAGAGAGGCTACAAGAAAGCAATAGTCAAGATAAAAGAAGGCCAAAAAATTGAATTATTACCTCGATAATGATTTATGAAGAAATATAAACCAACAACTCCATCGAGAAGAGGTATGACCAGTAGTGATTTTTCTGCATTGACTAAAAAAAAGCCAGAGAAGAAATTAGTCAGAGTAATCAAGAAAAAAGCTGGGCGGGCTAGCAATGGACGGATCACAGTACGCCACAAAGGAGGAGGCAATAAAAGACTCTACCGTATGGTTAATTTTGGCCAAGCATATTTAGATATCCCGGCCAAAGTGATAGCCTTAGAATATGATCCTTATCGGACGGCTTTTATCGCCTTATTAGAATATGATAATAAGAAAAAAGGTTATCTCTTAGCCCCGAAAGGGCTGAGAGTCGGTGATGAGGTAATCGCTGGGGAGAAAACACCGATTGTCTCGGGCAATAGAATGAAATTAGAGAATATACCCGTTGGGACAATGATTTATAATGTTGAGATAGAGCCAGAAAGAGGAGGCAAACTAATCAGATCAGCTGGCACAGCGGCTCAGATTATGGCCCAGGAAGATAAGTATACCCTCTTAAGAATGCCCTCTGGGGAGACAAGGAAAGTCCTGGCAAGATGTTTTGCTTCTATAGGGGAAGTGTCTAATCCAGAGCACAGATTTGTTAAAAAAGGTAAGGCTGGTAAATCACGCTGGCTAGGCAAGAGACCATCTGTCAGAGGTTCGGCAATGGCTGTTGTTGATCATCCCCATGGTGGTGGAGAAGGAAAAACTTCTATAGGCTTGAAATATCCGAAGACTCCTTGGGGCAAACATGCCTTGGGGGTGAGAACGCGGAATAAGAAGAAGTGGACTAATAAGTTAATAGTTAAAAGAAGAAAAAAGAAAAAGAGAAAATAAAAAAAATAAAAAGAAGAAAATATGTCTCGTAGCTTGAAAAAAGGTCCTTATATAGATGACAGATTACTTAAAAAGGTGGCAAAGCTTAAGAAAGGTGACAAGACTATTATCAAAACATGGTCTCGTTCAGCTATCATTACTCCGGAAATGGTTGGCTTTATTTTTGGTGTTTATAACGGAAAAGAACATGTTCCTATCCAGATAGTTGAGGATATGGTCGGTCATAAATTGGGCGAATTTTCTCCAACTACTAAATTTGTTCGGCACGGTGGTAAGATGCAGAAAGAACTTGAAGGAAAAGCGTCAGGGAAATAAACTTTTTAGTTAAGTATTATTCTTATGGCAGTAAAAGCACAATTAAATTATTTAAGGATTAGTCCACGGAAGACAAGACTCTTGGCAGATTTGATTAGGGGTAAGAAATTGAAAGAAGCAATTAGTTTGCTCGATTTTAGCTATAAGAAAGGGAGTCTGCCTCTCAAGAAACTGTTGGAACAAGCTCTGGCTAACGCCAAAAACAATCTTAGCTTAGAGAACGAAGAGGCTCTCTATATATCTGAAATCTTTGTTAATGAAGGCCCGAAGTTAAAAAGATGGCGAGCTCGTGCCCACGGCCGGGCAGCCGAAATCCAGAAAAAAACATCTCATATTAGCCTGGTGGTTACTGGCGGTAAAACAGTGAAACAGAAGAAAGGGAAAAGTCCTGAAGAAAAGAAAGCTGTTCAACCAGCAGAAAAAGGATCCAAGGCTAAAGACAACGAGACAGCAAAAGAAAAAGAGAAAAAGAAAATGAAATCTAAGTTTTTACGGGGCGATAAAGACCAGACCAAGGAATTAAAATTTAAAAAAGGTATGACCAAAAAAGATTTTAGAAGAAAAGCGTTTTAAAATTATTTACCAATATTTTGTATGAGTCATAAAGTCCACCCAAAAGTTTATAGGATAAAAGAAATGAAGGATTGGTTATCCCGCGGTTTTTATGGTGATAAACCAGTTGGGTATCTTAAGGAGGATTATATCATCAGGAAATTTTTAGACAAAAGATTAGCTGAGGCGAATGTTGAGGCAATAGAGATTGAACGGTCTGTCTCGGAAGTGAAGATAATCATAAAAACTTCCCGGCCAGCTCTGGTAATTGGCCGTGGCGGAGAAGCTGTTGAAAAGTTAAAGAAAGACTTAAGCACGGTGATAAAGGGCAAGAAGGAAAGAGACAAGGACGAAAAAGGCAAAAAGAAGGCGATAAAGATTGAAGTCCAAGAGGTGAGAAATCCTTGGCTCTCAGGCGATATCTGCGCTCAGTGGGTGGCCCAGCAAATAAGAAGGAGGGTTAAATTTAGACGAGCAATGAAAATGGTTCTCTCTAAGATTATGGCCAATAAAGAAGTTGAGGGAGCCCGAGTGGAAGTTGCTGGCCGTTTGAATGGAGTTGAGATTTCCCGTACCGAGTGGATAAAGGAAGGAAAATTACCCCGTCATAGCTTAAGAGCTGATATAGACTATGGCACTAGTTTGGCTTTTTGTACCTATGGGGTGATAGGAGTAAAGATATGGATATATAAAGGAGAAAAATTCTAATAATATAGTATGTTAGAACCAAAAAAAGTAAAACATAGAAAATGGCAGAAGGGAACTTCGAAGGGGATAGATAGGAAGGGTGCTCAATTATCCTTTGGCAGTTTTGGTTTAAAGTCCCTTTCTACAAAATGGATTTCTTCAGCTCAGCTGGAAGCAGCCCGGCGAGTGATCATTAGATATTTGAAAAAGAAAGGTAAATTCTGGATAAGGATATTCCCTGATAAGCCGGTCACCAGTAAGGGTAATGAAGTTCCTATGGGCGGTGGCAAAGGCTCTCCCTCCCATTATGTATTTCCTATTAGACCGGGTAAAATAATCTTTGAATTGGACGGAGTAGAAGAAAAAACAGCCAAAGAAATATTCAAAAAAACAACTGATAAATTGCCAATAAAGACAAAATTTGTTAAAAAGATTGTATGAAAAAAACAGAACAAATAAAAGAATACTTAAGATTGCCTGATAAAGAGTTGAATAATCTCTTAGAAGAGAACAAAGAAAAATTAGAACAATTACGTTTTAATTTAGCCGCTGGGAAGGGTAAGAATGTGGCTGAAATAAGGAAGAGAAGAAAGAATATAGCCAGACTGAAAACGATTATCAGTGAAAGACTTTTAAATAACAAAGAACCAAAGCAATAATATTATGCCAAAGAGAAAATTAAAAGGAACCGTAGCTGCTAATAAAATGGAGAAAACTATAATTGTTACGGTGGATAAATTTAAAGAACATCCGAAGTATAAGAAGAGGTATAAGTCAACCAGGAGATATAAGGTAAATGTTAAAGATAGCCGAACCTTTAATCTGGGCGAGAAGGTCATTATTGAGGAAACAAAACCCCAGAGCAAGGAGAAGGGATGGAGGGTAATTGAAAAAATAATGAGCCAACCGAAAACTGAGGTAGCAGCTAAAGCAGCAGATAAAGCAGCGGATAAAGAAGAAGAGCGGGAGGCGGATAAAGGAGAAGACGTAAAAGAGACAAAGCAGGTAGAGAATAAATAAAAATATGATTCAACCAGAAACAAAATTAAAAGTCGCTGACAACACTGGAGCTAAGTTAGTTAAATGTTTTAAAGTTTTGGGTGGTACTCGTAGACGTTATGCCCGCATTGGTGACATTGTTGTCGCTTCGGTAAAAAAAGCAGAACCCCGCCGGCAAGTAAAAACCCATAGTATCGTTAAGGCGGTAATAGTGAGACAGAAAAATCCCTTTAGGCGTGAGGACGGTTCTTATATCAGGTTTAGCGAGAACGCTTGTGTGATTATAGACGATAATAAAAATCCTAAAGGCAACAGAATACTGGGTCCGATACCACGAGAATTAAAAGATAAAGGATTTGAAAAAATAACCACTCTTTCCAAAGAAGTTGTTTAGGCTATTATGAAGATTAGAAAAAACGACCAGGTAATAATAATCAAAGGCAAAGACAAGGGCAAGAAAGGTAAAGTCTTGAGAGGTTTTCCAGAGAAAAACCAGATTTTGGTTGAGAATATTAATCTTAAAAAAATTCATAAAAGACCCAAAAAATCAGGCGAGAAAGGGCAGGTGGTTGAATTGGCCTTTCCTGTTAGCATCGCCAATGTGAAACTAATTTGTCCTAACTGTGGTAAGCCGAGTAAGGTTGGTTATAGTGTCAAGACAAAGAAAGGAGAGGAGGGAAAAGAGAATAAAGGCGATAAGGCTGAGAAAAAGATTAAAGTGAGGATATGTAAGCATTGCCAAAAAGAGATTTAAAAATTAAGTTAAATGTTGAAATTAAAAGAAAAATATAAAAAGGAAATTATCCCGTCTATGCAGCAGCAGCTTGGCTATAAGAATATTATGTCTGTTCCCAGAATAGAGAAGGTGGTTATTAATAGTGGTTTTGGCCGAGAAATTATTACCAAGAAAGGGGATGAAGCTAAAAAACTGGAAGAGCATATTCTTAAACAATTAGCCCTGGTTGCTGGTCAACAGCCTGCCCTAAGGAAGGCGCGTAAATCTGTTTCTGGCTTCAAGCTAAGAGCTGGTACGGCAGTAGGGGCGGCAGTCACCTTAAGGGGAGATAAGATGTACGATTTTTTAGAGAGATTAATTTATATTACTCTACCGCGGACGAGAGATTTTAATGGGCTGGATAAAAAATTAGTTGACAAAAATGGGAATCTCTCAATAGGCTTCAAGGAGCACACCTCCTTTCCAGAGATCTCAGCTGAAAAAGAAAGAAGTATTTTTGGCTTAGAGGTTAATATTGTTACTGATAGCAGAGAAAGGGAGGAGGCTGTAACCTTATTTAAATTATTAGGTTTTCCTTTCAAAGAATAATTATGGCTAAGAAATCACAAATAATAAAGTCAGAAAAACAACCAAAATTTAAAACCCGAGTCACCAGGCGTTGTTTTAGATGTGGTCGGCCGAGAGGGGTTTTAAGAAAATTTGGCTTGTGCCGTATTTGCTTTAGAGAATTAGCTAATAGGGGCGAAATCCCAGGAGTGAAAAAATCTTCCTGGTAGTAATATAATTTAGATATATGACTGATCCAATAACAGACATGTTAAATAGAATACGCAATGGCCAAGCTGTTTCTCGGGAAACAGTGGACGTTCCTTTTTCTAAGATTAAAGGAGAGATTGCCAGGCTATTGGAAGAAGAAGGTTATCTGAAGAAGATTGATTTAAAAAGACAAAAAAATAAAAAATTATTAAGGCTCTTTTTAAAGTATAAAGATGACAAAGGAGTGATTGCTGGCTTAAGAAAAATTTCCAAACCCGGCCAGCGTATTTACGCCGGAGTAAAAGATTTAAATAAGCTTAAAAAGAAATCAGGCATACTGATTATCTCCAGCTCTAAGGGTATTATCACCGACAGGAAAGCAAAAAAAGAAAGCTTGAGCGGAGAAATAATTTGTGAAGTCTGGTAATTATATTTATGAGTCGTATCGGCAAAAAACCAATAACTATTCCTGATGGCATAAACGTTGAGGAGAAAAACCAGAAAATTCTTATCAAGGGTGATAAGGGCGAGTTTTCTCATCCAATTCCCAAAGAGATTAAAATAACTATTAGTGAGAATGAGATTGTGGTGAGCCCTAAAAAAGAAACAAAAAAGAGCAAAGCTCTCTGGGGGTTGACCAGAGCGCTACTCTACAACTATATTAAAGGATTGACAGAGGGGTTCCAGAAGAAATTAGAATTAATAGGTGTAGGATATAGAGCTGCTTTAGAAAATAACCAGCTTGTCTTAGATGTCGGTTATTCTAATAAAGTAAGATTAAACATTCCAGAAGGCTTAGCGGTTACCATTGAGAAAAATGTTGTCATCATTGCCGGGACAGACAAGCAACAGGTGGGTGAATTTGCCGCTAAAGCAAGGAAGGTGAGGCCGCCAGAACCATATAAGGGCAAGGGTATTAAATACAGTGATGAGATAATAAGAAGAAAAGAAGGTAAAAAAGCAGCAACCGGAGGTGGGGCTGGAGCTTAAACATTATGTCAAAAAAACCAGACAAAAAAATAAGAAGGATAAAAAGAAAGAAAAAAATAAGAGCTAAAACGATGGGTAGCGCTCAACGTTTGCGCTTATCCGTTTTTAGGTCTAACAAGCATATTCAAGCCCAGATAATTGATGACCAGACAGGCACAACAATATTAAGCGTTAATGATCTTAAGATGAAAAAGACCAGCCTTAAGAGAGAAAAAGAAACACTGGCAGCTAAAAAGGCTTTAGCTTATAAGGTAGGTAGAGATATTGCCGCCGCCGCAGTTAAACAAGACATTAAAGAGGTAGTCTTTGATCGAGGTGGCTATAAATATCATGGCAGGGTGCAAGCTTTAGCTGAAGGAGCTCGAGAGGGTGGTTTAGTTTTTTAAGCGAAAGCAGTAAACTAATTTATATAGTTAACAATGCCAAAAAGAAATTTATCAAGAAAAGAGAATAGAGGAAAAAAAGAGGATGATTTTAAATCCAAGATTCTTGATTTAGATCGGGTAACCCGAGTTACTGGTGGCGGTAAGAAACTGCGTTTTCGGGCCTGTGTTGTCATTGGTGATAAAAAAGGAAAAGTGGGTATTGGTTTGGCTAAAGGGAAGGATGTTTCTCAAGCAATCGCCAAGGCAGAAAAGGTTGCTCGGAAGAATATTATTACCGTGCCCATAAAAGAAGAAACTATTCCCCATGAAGTAGAAGCTAAATTTGAAGCTTCGGCAGTTATCTTAAAACCCCAGATAAGCGGAATAGGTCTTATCGCCGGTGGCCCGGTAAGGGTTATTTGCGATTTAGCCGGTATAGAAAATATTTGTGCTAAAATACTTTCCAGATCGCGCAACAAGATTAACAATGCTATGGCGACTATGGCTGCCTTAAAGAAACTAAAAATAGAAAAATAATATGCAGATACATCAGCTTGAACCAAAACAAAAAGTAAAACCAAGAAAAAGGGTTGGTCGAGGAGGCAGAAAGGGGACATACTCCGGCCGAGGCATGAAAGGGCAGAAATCAAGATCGGGCAATAACAAACAACCTCTTATTAGGGAATTGATTAAAAAATATCCTAAATTAAGAGGTTATCGTATTAAATCAAAGGATAAGAAGAGTCAAGAGGTTAATCTAGGCCTAATAAATAATAATTTTGAAGTAGGCGCATCAGTAACGCCCAGGACTTTACTGGCAAAGGATTTAATTGGTACAATAGAGAAGAAAGGAATTAAAATCTTAAGCCAAGGATCATTAACCAAGAAGCTTTCTTTCAAAGGCCTTACTTTTTCTAAGAAAGCTGAAGAAAAAATTAAGCAATCGGGCTCTAAGATTATAGAATAATCTTTATGAATTGGTTTGGACAAATCGGTTATATTTTAAAAGATCGCCAACTAAGGAACAAAATACTTTTTGTTCTTTTCGCTTTTGCTGTTTTTCGCTTGGCAGCTAACATTCCTATCCCGGGGATAGCCAGTGAAGACCTCCAGAAGTTTTTTGGAGAAAGCCAAATCCTGGGACTCTTGAATCTTTTTAGCGGTGGTGCTTTGAGCAATGTTTCTATTATTATGCTTGGGATGAGTCCCTATATTACCTCTGTTATTATTCTTCAGCTGTTGACTATGATTTTTCCTGCCCTGGAAAAGCTCTATAAGGAAGAGGGTGATCAGGGACGGCAGAAATTTAATCAATATGGCCGGATAGCTACAGTTCCTTTGGCTTCCCTGCAGGCTTATGGTATGTTGGTTCTTTTCCAGAATCAGGGCTTGATTGGTTCCCTTGGTCCGATGACACTCTTCAGTTCAATCGTTATTGTCACCTGTGGCTCTGTTTTCTTAATGTGGTTGGGCGAACTAATCTCTGAGAGGGGTATTGGCAATGGTGTTTCCTTATTGATATTTGCTGGTATCATTGCTCGGACCCCGATAGAAATTAGAAATGCAATTTATACCTGGGATCCTTCTAACCTCCCTTTCTATATCTTATTTTTTGTTATTGCCCTTCTAATTATTGCTGGTGTTGTAGTGGTTAATGAAGGAAAAAGAAATATCCCAGTATCTTATGCTAAGCGAGTAAGGGGCAATAAGATGTATGGTGGTTTTTCTACTTATCTGCCAATTAATATTAATCCAGCCGGTGTTTTGCCGATTATTTTTGCTATGAGTATTCTTCTTTTCCCTGGCATGATAGCTAATTTTCTGTCTGGCAGCGCCAATGAGTCTTTAGCTAATATAGCTCAGGGCGTTAACAATTTACTCCAGAACGCTTGGATATACGGTGGTCTTTATTTTGTTCTGGTATTTCTCTTCACTTATTTCTATACGTCTGTTACTTTTAACCCTGAAACGGTTTCTAATAATCTTCAAAAAATGGGGGGATTTATTTCAGGGATAAGACCGGGACGACCGACAGCTGCATTCCTCCAGAAAATTCTCTACAAGATATTGTTTGTTGGAGCCTCATTTTTAGGCACTATCGCCGTTATGCCTTCAATAATCCAAGGTTTTACAGGGATTCAATCTTTTACCTTTCTTATTGGTGGTACAGCATTACTAATTATGGTGAGTGTTATCCTTGATTTCTGGAGGCAGCTCAAAGCTCAGATGGAGATGAGGGAATACGAAAATTTTTAAGAAAATTATATATCATCGGCCACTTATGAGTTCTAAACAAGTAGTTATTTTACTAGGACCACCGGGAGCCGGTAAAGGTACTCAAGCCAGTTTGCTTTCAGAAAAACTGAGCCTTTATTATTTTGAAACCAGTAAGATTTTGGAGCAATCATTTAAGAGCTTTAAAGGCAGTGACTCTATTGAGATAGACGGCCAGCAATATTATTTTCAGGACCAGAGCGATAAATGGAAAAAGGGGATTCTCTGTGATCCGCCTTTTGTCACTTATCTGGTTAAAGAAAAATTAAGGGATTTGGAAAAAAGAGGTGAGGATATTGTTTTAGCCGGTTCTCCCCGGACTCTCTATGAGGCTAAAAAGCTTATGCCATTATTAGAAGAGCTATATGGCAAGGAGAATATAAAGACAGTGTTGATTGAGATATCGCCTGAAGAATCCCTGGCTCGTAATTCCAAGAGAAGAATTTGTAGTCTCATGAGACACCCTATCCTTTATAACCAAGAGACAAAAGATCTCAGTCATTGTCCCTTAGATGGCTCACCCTTGGTTAAAAGAGAAGGCTTAGACGATCCTGCAGTAATCAAGGTAAGATGGAAGGAGTACCAGGAACGTACGCTGCCGATTATAGACTACTTAAAGGCCAATAGTTTTAATTTAAACAAGGTGAACGGTGAAGGCTCTGTTGCTAAGGTCTTTGAAAGAATTCTGAAGACATCTGGCCTAAAGGAATGATAAAGATAAAAACCAACAATGAGATAATGGTTATGAGAGAAGGGGCACAGATATTAGCCAAGATTTTGGAGCAGGTTAAAAACAGTGTACGTCCCGGCATAACCACTAAAGAATTAAATGGGCTGGCTGAAGCCCTTATTTTTGATTACGGGGCAAAACCAGCTTTTAAGGGCTATCAGGGTTTTCCTGCTACTCTTTGTACTTCTCTCAATGAGGTTATTGTTCACGGCCTGCCCAGTGCATATAGGTTAAGAGAAGGGGATTTGCTTTCCCTTGATATCGGTCTTTATCGTAAAGGGTTTTTTGCTGATATGGCCCTGACTATGGGGGTAGGAACAATCAGCCTGGAAAAGGAAACAATAATTAGGACTACGGAGGGGGCCTTTGAAGCCAGCCTAGCAGTTATTAAGCCAGGTAATTATTTTGAAGATATAGGAGCCACAATACAGAGATATGCTGAAAAAAGAGGTTTCAGTGTTATCAGAGAGTTATGCGGTCATGGTATTGGGAGAGAGTTGCATGAAGATCCCCAGGTATTAAATTACCGAGAGAAAGGGGAGAAGACCCCTTTAGAACAAGGTATGGTCTTTTGTATTGAGCCGATGGTTTCAGCTGGCGATTGGAGAATAGAAAAAAATCCTGATGGATTTGGCTGGCAGACGGCTGACAATACGCTCTCTAGCCATTATGAGCACGAGGTTGTTGTGACTGAGGATGGTTGCCAGGTGCTCACCCGGTTATGATGGTTGATACTAAAAAACGGCTCAAGAGTGCAATGAGCCGTTTTAGTTTTCTCTAAAATTTGTTATTATATTAGAAGGTGTTCAATAATATTAGTAAATATGTATCTTTCAGTGATTATCCCTGCCTATAATGAAGAAAAAAGATTACCAGGGACAATAAAATCTATCAATAAATATCTTTCTGATCAGCATTATAGTTGGGAGATTATTATAGTTAGTGATGGCTCTCAGGATAAAACTGTTGAGGTGGCTCGCTCGCTCAATTCTATTGTTAAGAACCTAACAGTTATTGACAACAAGGACAATCATGGTAAAGGTTATGTTGTCAGACAGGGCTTATTGGCAGCAAGCGGTGATTACCGTCTTTTTACTGATGCCGATAATTCTACTCATATAAATCATTTAAAAAAAATGCTGCCCGCATTTGAGAAGGGCTACGATTATGTTATCGGTTCCCGGGATATAAAAGGAGCTGTGCTTGACCCTCCTCAGCCCTGGCTGCGTCAGAGAATAGGGGATATTTTTAATCTTATGGTTCAGATAGTTGTTGGTCTCTGGGGTATCTGGGATACCCAGTGTGGTTTTAAGGGGCTGACCAGAGCATTGGCTGAAGATATTTTGCCCGAATGTAAAATTGACCGTTGGGCTTTTGATCCTGAGATGCTTATTATTGCCAAGAAGAAAGGTTATAAGATAAAGGAAATTCCAGTCCTTTGGAAAAATGACTTGCAGAGTAAGGTTAAGCTTAAACATACTCTACGTATGGCTGTAGACTTATTCAAGATAAGGTGGAATCTTATCACCCAGCAGTATAATCTTAAAAAAATATGAAAAAGGAAAAACTTTCTTCAGAATTACGTTTTGATATTGTTTCTAAGGATTGGGTTATTATTGCTTCTGGCAGAGGGAAAAGACCTACATCTTTTAAGATCAAGAAGAGAAAGAAATTAACATTAGCCAAAAAAGATTGCCCCTTTTGTAATATTGAAACCCAGAAAAAGCCAACCTTGATATATCGCAAGGGTGACAGGGTTCCTTTGGGAAAGGGGATCCCCAAAGACTGGACAACAATTGTTATCCCCAACAAGTATCCGGCTGTTTTCCCGAGCGATAATTTAGGCGAAAGCATGGAAGGGGATCTTTATAAGAAGATGAATTCGGTTGGTTACCACGAGGTAGTCGTTACCCGAGATCACGAAAAACAAATTGCTCAATTTGAGGTTAAGGAGATTAAGGAATTAATAGACACCTATCAGGGTCGTTATCTCTCTTTAATGGAAAAAAAGTTTGTTAATTATATTTCTATTTTCCATAATCATGGGGCTGAGGCCGGTGCTTCTTTGAGCCACCCTCATTCTCAAATTATTACCACTCCTCTCATTGATGTTGATCTTATTCGAGCCTTAGAGAACGCTCAAAGCTATTATAAGAAAAACAAAAAATGTGTTTATTGCGAAATGAACAAGTGGGACCAAAAAGTCCGAGAGAGAATAGTTTTTGAAAACAAAGATTTTTTAGTTGTCTGCCCTTTTGCTTCTAAGGCAGCTTTTCAGATGATTATTTCACCCAAGGAGCACTTGTCTAATTTTGAAGAGATAAAAGAAAAAGAAAAATGGTCTTTAGCCGAAGCGTTTAAGGCTGCTTTTAGTGCCCTCTACCATCTTCTCGGCGATCCTCCTTATAATTTTTATTTGCACAGCGCTCCGTGCGATGCCGGCCGGTTTAATTATTATCATTGGCACTGGACAATTCTTCCTAAGACAGCCACCTGGGCTGGTTTTGAGATTGGTACCCGTATGGAGATTTCAGTGATAGAACCGGAGAGATCAGCTAGCATGCTGCGGGAAAAAATAAAACTAAAGGATTAATTATGAAAAAACTCCTCGTTGCCAATTGGAAGTGTAACCCTACTAGTCAGAAGGAGTCTAAGGCTATTCTCTCTGCTCTTAAAAAAAATATCAAGCAGTTGAGAAAAGTTGAAGTTGTCATTGCGCCGCCTTTTGTTTATCTTGCCCAACTAGGCAAGGTTCTACCTAAAGCAAAGAAAGGGGCTCAGAACTGTTTTTGGGCGGATAAAGGCAGTTATACCGGAGAGATTTCAGCCAAGATGTTAAAGGACATGGGCTGTCATTATGTTATTATTGGTCACTCTGAACGAAGGAATATCCTTGAGGAGGGAGATAGGGTTATAAATAAAAAAATAAAAAAAGTGTTGGAAGCAAAAATGAGACCAATTCTTTGTATCGGAGAAGAAAAAGAAGATAAGCATAAGGGAAGGACCTTTAAGGTCTTAGAAAGGCAACTAAGAGAAGATCTTAAAGATATTAAGAAAAAGGATTTAGCCAAGATAATTATTGCTTATGAGCCTGTCTGGGCAATCGGCCAAGGTACTCCTTGTGAGGAAAACCAAGTGATGACAGTGGCTCTCTTTATTAAAAAAACAATAACCCGTTGGGCAAATAAAAAAACTGCCGAGCAAATAGCGATTCTTTATGGAGGCAGTGTAGACAGTGAGAATCTATTGAATTATACTAAAGGATTAGCCTTAGACGGGTTTTTAGTCGGAGGTAGCTCCTTAAGACCCAAGGAATTTGCTAAGATGATAAAAATACTAGAAGGGCTATAATGATTAGCTCTAGACGATATAATGAGTGATAACGATACTACAATAACAGATTTTTTTAATCCCCATCTGGGGGCACTTGATTTTAAAGCAGTAGTGCGGGCGGTTTTTGATTATATGAACGATGATCCGGGGAAGTTTTATGATATTGTTGTTGGCTGCGACTCTACTTCTGAAGAGCGACCTGCTTTTCCAGTAGCTATAGTCGTTTTGAGGGTAGGTCATGGCGGACGCTTCTTTTTTAAGAAGATCCGTTATCCTGAAACCAGGAAGTTTTATAATCTTCACCAAAGGATACTCCAGGAGATTTTAATTTCCTGTGAATTTGCTCTCTCGCTTAGGGATGGTCTAAAGACTATGGTGGATAACTCACAGAGCAAACTCAAATATCAGTGTCGCTATATTCATGCGGATATCGGTGAGAAAGGTAAGACCCGGGATATGATCAAAGAGGTCATTAGCTTGATCAAGAGCAATGGCTTTGAGGCGAAAATAAAGCCGGATTCTTTCGCCGCCTCAATAGTAGCTGACAGGTTTGCTTAATAGAGACACGTATGGAATCAAAAGAAATAAGGCAAAAATTTTTAGATTTTTTTAAAGCAAAGGGGCATAAGATTGTTCCATCACACTCGCTTGTTCCTGACGATGAGACAGTTCTCTTTACAACAGCGGGGATGCAACAGTTTAACGATGTTTTGTCAGGGCAAAAAAACCCGCTGGAAGAATTTGGCTCCCGCTTATTAACTTCTTGCCAGAAGTGTTTTAGGACTAATGATATTGAGGAAGTAGGTGATATTTCTCACCATACTTTTTTTGAAATGCTGGGCAATTGGTCAATCGGAGGAGAAAAAGAAGGGGGTTATTTTAAAGAAAAAGCAATTGAATACGCGCTTGATTTCTTTGTTAAGGAATTAGGCTTAGATAAAGATAAGTTATGGGTAACTATATTCAAGGGCAATAAAGAAATACCGCGGGATCAGGAAGCGCTTGCTATTTGGCAGAACCATGGTATCCCCGATAATCACATCAAAGAGTTTGGTATGAGCGACAACTTCTGGGGACCTGTTTTGGATGAAGGGCCGTGTGGTCCCTGTTCTGAGATTCATTATGATCGGGGAGAATCATTCGGCTGTGATAATAAAGAGTGTGGGCCCAATTGTTCTCACTGTCAGCGCTTTGTAGAATTATGGAATCTGGTTTTTATGGAATACAATCGGTTGAAGGATAATAAGGGGGGATATAAATATCTTAAACTACCCCAGCAGAATGTGGATACAGGCATAGGTTTTGAACGTTTAGTGACTATCCTAGCAGGTAAAGAATCTAGCTATGAAACCGATCTTTTCCAACCCCTGATAGCAACAATTGAAACCAGTACTGATAAGAAATACGAAGAGAATAAAAAAGCCTTTCGTATTATTGCTGACCATATAAGGGGCTCTCTTTTCCTGATTGGTGATGGTATTTTACCAGATAACCTTGGCCGAGGGTATATCTTAAGAAGATTACTCCGCCGCTCTATTCGATATGCTAAAATCTTAGATCTAAAGGAATATTGGTATCTTGGACTTATTAAAGAATTAATAAAAATCTACGGAGAAATTTATCCAGCAATCAAAAGAAAGGAATCAGAGATTGTTACGGTTATAGAAAAAGAAGAAGATAAATTCGGAAAGACTTTAAGCAAGGGCTTGAGTCAGCTTAAAAAGATTATTAGTGGGACAGAAGAAAGGGGAGAAAAGAAATTAATCAAAGGGAAATTAGTTTTTGATCTTTATCAAAGTTATGGCTTTCCCTTGGAGCTCACCCAAGAGTTAGCTGCAGAAAACGGTTTTGAAATTGAGAAAGACAAATTCCAGGAAGAATTTGAAAAACACCAAAAGATTTCTCGCCAGGGAGCTGATAAAAAATTTGGGGGGCATGGGCTGAGTGGAGAAGAATCAGATGACAGTATTCTTAAGCAGCTCCACACAGCCACGCATCTTCTCCAGGCTGCTTTAAGGCTTGTTTTAGGACCTACCGTAGAACAGAAGGGCTCTGATATTAATAGCCAGAGATTACGTTTTGATTTTTCTTTTCCCCGCAAAATGAGCGCTGAAGAGATTAAACAGGTAGAGGATTTAGTAAATCAAACGATCAAAGAGAACCTTAAAGTGGAGAAAGAAAAAATGTCTTTGGAGGCAGCCCTGCGTTCAGGTGCTCTTTCTTTCTTTCGGGAAGAATATCCTCCAGAGGTTTATGTCTATAAAGTTTTTAATCCTAGGACAGGAAAAGTTTTTTCAAAAGAAATTTGTAAAGGTCCTCATTTAAAGGAAACAGGACAACTAGGAGTATTCAAGATTATCAAGGAAGAATCTTCCAGCGCTGGTGTAAGGAGAATTAAAGCAACTCTAAAATAATTTTTTAAAATGTTTTCTAGTTTTTTATCTTTTTTAAAAAAGAAAACCAGACAAGATGATTTTTTAGTATTGAGAATAAACTCTTTTGAGGTTCAAGGGTTGGTGTTGAGAAAGTCAGACAATAATTTTTCTGTTATTAAATTTGCTGCAGAAGATTTTGACCGCTTTGGCGTTTTCCAGAGCCGTGATTTTGAAAAAGACTTGCTAAAGAATACTATTAACAAAGTCTTGAAGGGATTAGATTTGGAAAAAGGAAAATTGCCAAAGATTTTGTTAAATCCCAGTCCGGACGTCTTTAAGGGGAGGATAGCTAAGGTTGACTATCAGAGAAAAAGGGCCAAAAAAGAGATCAGCCAAAAGGAAGAAAGAGTTATTCTCAAGGCGGTCTTGAATCAAGGCGAGAAAAAAGCTAAAGAAGAAGCCGCTAACTTTCTTGGTTTTCCTATTAATGAATTTCAAACCCTGGAAAGAAAGATAGTTGAAGAAAAAATATCCGGTTATCCCGTCAAAGGTATTCTTGGTCACAAAGGAGGTGCTTTTGAGTTCAGAGTCCTCACCCTATTCTTATTCAAAAGTATCTCAGGCATCCTCTATGATCTAGAAGAAATATTAGGCTCTCGGGATTTTATGATTGTCCATCCGGTTGAAGGTTTAGTCTCTTGGTTATCAAGCAAAAACAACTTTTCCGGTATGTTTGTGGAAATCGGCCCCAACTTTAGCCAAGTTTTTTTGATAGAGAAAGGAATCCTTAAATGGATGACAGAATTAGACTTAGGTGGTAATATCTTTAACAGGGCTTTGTCGGAACGATTGGGTTTGTCAGAACGGGAGGCAGAGCATTTGAAGAATAGATTTGGCAATAGAAAATTTAGTCGGGGGACAGAAAAGATTATAGAAGAGATACTCTCAAAACCCTTAACTACTTGGTTCAGCCGTTTAAAGAAAGAACTGAAACAGTCCCAGTATAAATTTCATTTTGTTTTCCCGGAGGGAATATATCTTTTCGGCCAGGATAGCTTACTCTCAATAATTAAAAAGATGCTAAGGGGAGGCGACTGGGATCATCTGGCTATTCTGGAATCTCCTAGAGTTAATTTTTTCTCTCCCTGCGACTTGCCGATAAAAGATAAAACCGGGTTGCTTAAAGGTCCTCAAGAGACAGGTATTAGTCTTCTGGCTTTGGCTTTAAAATAAAGTAATTAATATGTCTAAAAAAATATTTGATATTCTGCCTCCTGGCTATAAATCTCTGAAAGAAAAAAAAGAAGAGAGAAAAGGGATAAAAGAAAGAATGCGGGAGAAAAAGACAAGACTAGAAAAAAAAGAGCAAAGACCTATTGCTAAGAAGCCTTATTTTGTTTGGAAATTGGCTGCCATTTTTGTTGTTCTTTTTCTTCTTTTTTTAATTATTAACTCTCAGGCTTATTCGGCAATAACTCTTCAGCCCTTCCAGGAGGAAAAAATCTTTGAAGGAGAAAAAGCGATAGTCAGCAGCCAGATTGAATCAGTTAATATTGAAGAGGGGATTATGCCAGGCCAATTTTTTGAAATAGAAAAAACCGGCTCTCGAGAATTTGCAGCTACTGGTCTTTCTCAAGAAGAAGGCAGAGCCAAAGGCACTATTACAATTTATAATAACTATGAGGAATCTATTAATCTAAAAGCAACGACACGTTTTCTTTCTTCAACAGAAGGAAAATATTTTCAAATGCCTGACCGGGTTTATTTGCCAGGGGCTCATCAGGAAGGTGGGAAAAGCGTCCCCGGAACGGCTGAAGTAGAGGTTATTGCTATGGAAGCTGGCGAGAAATATAATATAGGTCCTGCCACGTTTTCTCTCCCTGGTTTAGTCGGCAGCTCGCTCTATTACCAAGTCTATGCTGAATCAGATAGTCCTATGACCGGCGGTTTTTCTAACCAGGTTAAAGAGATTAGTGAAGAAGACATTGAAAGAGCCAAAGAATCCCTAAAAGATCAACTAGACCGTCAGGCCTGTCAGGAACTAGAGGCCAGCGTGGGAGAAGATTTTATATTTTTATCTTCAGCTATATTTGAAAGAACAATTGAAACTAATTGCTCAGGAGCAGTAGCTGAAAAGAAAGATAGTTTTCATTGTCAGGGTACGGCCAATATTACTGTTTTAGCTTTTAAAAAGTCTTTGCTTCGGGATTTATCCAGAGATATTATTCTTGATGATGTCTCTGCTAGCCAGAAAATAATTGAGGATCTTTTGATTATAGACAATCTTAATGCTTATCCCAACCAAGCCGAAGAAGAAATGAGGCTAGATTTTGACATATCCGTTGCAGTCTATGATGATATTAATAAGGGAAAATTAAAAGGAGCTATCAAGGGGAAGAATGAAGAAGAAATAAAAGAAATTATTTTCAGGAGTTTCTCCGAAGTTGAGAAAGTAAAGATTAAGTTCTGGCCTTTTTGGATTAAGTCTGTCCCGGATAATGTTGAGAGAATAGAGATAAATATTCAATTAAAGAAATAAAACTTTTTTGGATACTACTCTCACTATCTCCAAACTTGACTTTGGAGAATAAATTTGTTATCTTTGATAACTGTTTATAGGAATAATGAAAAATAAAGCTATAAGAAAGCAAGGAAGAGTCATTGAATCTTTACCCAGTCTTAGTTTTAGAGTTGAGTTAGAAGATGGCAAGGAGATATTAGCTTATCTCTCTGGTAAACTCAAAAGATTCCGTATTAAAATTTTGGCCGGAGATAAAGTTTTGGTGGAGATGAGTCCCTATGATGAAAATAGGGGGAGGATTGTTTACCGTTTAAAATAAAGCAATCGCCATCTTAGAGAAGTAAGAATAAGAGGGTCTATTCCTAATAACTTCAGAGGGTAAGCTATGAAGGTAAAATCATCTGTCAAAAAAATTTGCAAGAAATGCAAAATTGTCAAAAGGAAAGGAAGGGTATATGTAATCTGTGAGAATCCTAAACATAAGCAGCGCCAAAGATAGGTGCGGCCTAATTTTCTTTATTAATTATGCCACGTATAGCCGGGATAGATATTCCCGAAAACAAACAAATATTAATTGCTCTTACCTATATTTATGGAATAGGTCGTTCTTCGAGTAAAAAAATCTTAAGCGAAGCAAAAATTAAACCTGACAAGAAAGCCTCCCAGTTGACCGAAGAGGAAGTTTTAAAAATTAAAAAGGGTATTGATGCTTATTGTAAAACCGAAGGAGATCTAAGGAAAGATTTGCTCAAGGATATCAAGAGATTGAAGGCCATCGGTTGTTGGAGAGGTTCAAGGCATAAAAAGGGGTTGCCAGTAAGAGGCCAAAAAACAAGAAAGAATTCTCGTACTGTGCGAGGCAATGTGAGAAAAACTGTTGGCTCTGGGAAGAAAGGCGCACCCGCTCCAAAATAATATTAACCAATCATATAAATAGATAACTAAATTACTATGGGTAAGAAACGAATTATTCAAAAAACCGAGGAGGAATTATTAAAGGAAAGAGAGCAAGTAGAAAAGGCTTTGAGGAAAGAGTCAAAAACAAAAGCATCCTCTAGTTTGAAAGAGGGGAAGGTTTATATTAGTTCAACCTATAACAATACTATTATTACCCTGACTGACATAACAGGCAATGTCTTGGCCTGGAAGAGCGCTGGTTCAGTTGGCTTTAAGGGGACAAAAAAAGGCACTTCTTTTGCTGCTTCCAAGGTTGCTGCAGCTATTATTGATGTAGCCAGGAGAGCTAAGATTAGAGATATTCAGGTTTACGTTAAAGGTATTGCTAGTGGTCGCAATTCTGCTATCCGTTCTTTGTCCGGCCAGGAACTAAATATTATTTCTATTCACGATGTCACACCTATTCCCCATAATGGGTGTCGACCAAAGAAAGTGAGAAGACCCTAATATCATTATTATGGAAAAAAACACCTGTAAAATTTGTAGACGTTTAGGCCAGAAGCTCTTTTTGAAAGGGGAACGTTGTTCTTCTCCAAAATGTTCTATGGTTAAAAGAGCTTACGCTCCGGGAGAGAAAAAGAAACAAAGGCGAAGAGGTGTCTCGGATTATGGCTTAGAATTAAGAGAAAAACAGAAACTTAAGAATTGGTACAATCTTAAGGAATATCAATTCAAAAAGTATGTTGAAGAGGTCTTAGCTAAGAAAGGGAGAGTAAAAAATCTCCCTGAAGAATTTATCAAGAAATTAGAAATGAGATTAGACAATGTTATTTTTAGGATGAATCTTTCTCTTTCTAGAAGGATGGCCAGACAAATGGTTTCTCATGGTTATTTTTTAGTTAATGGCCGAGCGGTTAATATTCCTTCCTTTGAGGTGAAAAAAGGTGACCGTATCGCTGTCAAAGAAAGCAAAAAAAAGAAAGGACTTTTTAAAGATACCCTAACTAATATTGGTAAAACTCAGTTTCCTGGATGGATTAAGTTTGATGTTAAAAAATTAGAGGCCGAAATTATTGGTACACCCTCCTTAGAGGAAGTCTTGCCTCCGGCCGATATATTAACGGTTTTTGAATTCTATTCAAAATAATAAAAGGATAGGCGGGACTGGATATGAGAGATATCCAGGTAATGCCTTGTCCATATATTTATATGATTCCTTTACCAGATTCACCTAAAATAATAAAAAAAGAAAATAATACAGCTATTTTTGAGATAGAGGGTTTATACCCAGGTTATGGAGTGACCATCGGCAATAGCCTCAGGCGTGTCCTGTTGTCCTCTTTAGAAGGGGCAGCTATTACCCAAGTTAAAATAAAGGGCGTGGGGCATGAATTCTCAACCGTGCCTGGCGTTTTAGAGGACGTGGTTACTATTATCCTTAATCTGAAGAAGCTGAGATTCAAGTTTTTTGGCGAAGAAGTTGAAAAGATTAGTCTCAAGGCTAAAGGAGAAAAAGTGGTTAAGGCTAAAGACTTTAAGGTGTCTTCTCAAATAGAAATAGAGAATGCGGATTTAGTCATTGCTAATCTTACCGGTAAGAACAGCCAGTTAGAGATGGAGGCATTGGTAGAGAAAGGCGTTGGTTATCAGCCGTCAGAACAAAGAGAAGAACAAAAAAAAGAAATAGGTATGATCCCTATCGATGCAATTTTTACCCCTGTTAAGAGGGTTTCTCTCTCAACAGAGAATATGAGACGGGGGAAGCGGACAGATTTTGACCGTCTTAAAATTGAGATTGAAACAGATGGGACTGTTTCCCCAGAGGATGCGTTTTTAAGAGCCTGCGATATATTTTTAGAGCATTTTAGTCTTTTTTCAAAAGAATTAAACCCTCCGGCTGAAAAGAAAAAAGAGAAGAAAGGAAAAAGCAAAAAAGAATCTAGCGATGCCGAAGACAAAAAAAAGAGCAAGGTAGAGGACTTAAAAATATCAGAAAGAACTAAAAATGCTTTGTTAAATAATAATCTTAAAACAGTTGCTGGCATTCTTAGAAAGAAAGAAGAGGGAATTAAAGATTTAGAGGGTTTGGGTGATAAAGCTATTAAAGAGATTAAAAAAGGAATTAAGCGATTAGGACTTGAATTAGAATAATTGTTAAATTATGCGCAAAAAAAGAACAGGTAGAAAATTTTCAAGGAAAACTGGGCCCAGAAAAGCTCTCAGGAAATCTCTTTTGAGGGAACTGTTTTTGCATGAACGGATAACAACAACAGAGGCAAAGGCTAAAGAAATAAGACCGCGAGCAGAGAAAATGATTACTAAAGCTAAGGTAGACAGTCTTGCTCGGAGAAGATTGATCGCTAAAGAGTTATCCCCTGATATTGTTAAAAAACTGTTTGAAGATATTGCACCTCGTTTTAAGGAAAGACCAGGTGGCTACACCAGAATACTTAAATTGTTGCCACGGAAGAGTGATAGCGCCAGAATGGCAATAATTGAATTAGTGACGAAAAAGAGTCCTAAACAATAATTATGATAAAAAGAAAAACTTATACAATCGATGCCAGTGATAAGCCCTTAGGGCGATTAGCAGTTGAGATTGCTAATATCTTAAGAGGCAAAAGCAAAGTAGATTTTGTTCCTTATAAAGATATGGGTGATTTTGTTATTGTTGAAAACATTAAGCAGGTAGGTGTAAGTGGCAAGAAAATGGATAGAAAAATTTATTATAGACATAGCGGTTATCCCGGCGGTCTTAAAAAGGAGAGGATGAGAGTAGCTTTTGATAAAAGCCCGGAAAAAGTGCTGATAAGAACTGTCCAAGGCATGTTACCTAAAAATAAATTAAGAGCTATACAAATTAAGCGATTAAAATTCCATGGACAAGAAAACCAATAAAAACAAAGAAAAAGAGAAAAAGGAGCCCAAGGGATCAAAAAGGACTGCCCAAAAAATTGTTAAGAAGGTGAAGGGAGACAAAGTTAAAACAGCTGCAGCCAAAAGGCCTAAGAAGAAGGAAACAGTTAAGAAGAAGGCTCCTCAAAAAATTGAAAAAGAAACAAAAAAGAAAGACTCCGAAGAAAAGGAGTTAGAGGATTTTGCTATAACCAAGACAAAGAAATATTTTGAAGCTGTGGGTCGGAGAAAAACTTCTCGGGCAAGAGTAAGGTTGTATACCCAAGGGGAAAAGAAGATTGAGGTTAATGGCAAGCCCTACAATAGTTATTTTGAAACATTAGAACTCCAAAAAATTGTTGAGAGTCCTTTAGAAGCCATTAAGGCCTCAAGTAAATTTAAGGTGACAGCTAGTTTAAAGGGCGGCGGTTCTCATAGTCAGGCCGAAGCCTTGAGACATGGTGTTGCTCGAGCTCTCTGTCTTTTAAACCCTTATTTTAAAAAGAAATTAAGAAAAGCTGGTTTTCTAACCAGAGATCCTCGAGTAAGGGAGCGAAAGAAATTTGGCTTAAAGAGAGCCCGGCGAGCTCCTCAGTGGAGTAAGCGTTAAAAAGAAATAACAAGAGAGCCTTCTCAGGCTCTCTTTCTCAAACTCTTATCCCCGCGATGAGAGATTTAAATTATGCTTAAAGAATTAATTGATCAGTTTTATTTGGATCAGCAAACCAGTAGAAAACAAAATCATTTCTATGTCAGCGATGCTGGTAAGTGTCCCCGGGCAATCTTTTTTAAGTTTAAGAATGCCCCTCGAAAAAAAATGGAGCCTCGTATGTTAAGAATATTTGAAAGAGGGGAGCATTTCCATAGAAACATATTCGACGTTCTTTATCGTCTAAGAATTGGCGTAGTTACTGAGGTGCCTATGCCTAGTGATGGTCTAGTTTCCGGACGGGCTGATGCCATCCTCTCTATTGAAAGCAAGAATTATGTAGTGGACATCAAGAGTATGAATAGTATGATTTTTAGGAAATTAGTTCAGCCTAAAGAAGAAAATATTTATCAGCTGCAGGTCTATCTTCACTATTTCCAGATTCAGAATGGTATCCTTCTATATATTAATAAGGATGATCAGAATATTAGGGAGTTCCATATGAAATATAATCAGGGATTGGCTGAATCGCTCTTAGAAGATTTCAGAAGACTGAAGAAAAAACTGGATGAGCATGTAGTCCCCAAGCGTTTTGCTGGCTGGCCTAAGAATTGGCAGTGTCGTTATTGTCAGTTTAAAGAGGTCTGCCGTTTGGCTGGAGAAGAAGAAATAGCCTGGGAAGATTTTAAGAAAAAAATGAAAGATCAAGAGGGGTCTAATCAAGGATAGAGTCAAAGAGGAAAAGATTATTTTCAGCAAAGACAAGTAGCCAGTCTCTTTCCCGGTTAAAGAATATTGAAGGATGCTTAAAGCTTTTTAGGCCAAAGACATTCAGTCGGTCGCGGGTATCAATCTCGGTAATCTTAATATCATCCTCAACATTAAAGATGAGATGATAAGGAGTGAGCCAAAAGCAATCTCCTATTTTTTTTGAAAATCTGCTTAAGAATATCTCTCTGTATTCCTGATCAATATTCTCCTCTCCATAATAATTTTCTCTCTGGTCAGGGATAAGATCTAAAATCCAAATTTCATTATTACTCCAAAAGGCTAGGCGTGTTTGGTCGGGCGCCAGGACTAATCCTTTGATGCCCTGGGATATTTTGTCAAAAGTGCCTGCTGCCGAGAGGTAATAAAGAGTTTCACTCTCTCTGAGGAAGACTACGTCGGAACGGTAAAAATCTATTTGATAATTGCTGTCTTCTTGGACAGGGAAGGGTTTCCTATTGATAATTTCTCTTGTTTCTCCACTAAGCCCAGAGCGATAAAGAAAACCAGATTTAGAAAGCCATATTATTTCCCCGTCCTTGATTAGATAGCTGATGGCATTATTAAGCAGGGGAGAGGGTTGTGCTATTCCTTCCTCCAGCCTCAGGATCGTCTTGTCCTGGAAAAAAAATAAAGCTCTGGCGTCTGAAGCATCAAGAGTAATTTTTTCGGCCTGATCAGGGATATTATTCAAAGGAATGATTTTTTTATTTTCTTCAGTCTCATAATCCTTTATCAAGAGATATTCATTTTTTCCATTTTCAGTATAAGACAACAATATTCTTTTAGTTTCGGGGTGCCAGTTTGAAAGACTGGGCGCTGCTATTGGGTTTCTTTCCTCAAAATATTCCGCTCCTATAATCTTTCTTTCCTCCTGATTTTCTAAAGAGACTGTTTTGATTAGCCATTTCTCTTCATTGTCTATTGTCAGGAGCAGCTCTTTTCCGTCCGGAGATATTAAATATTCTCTTATATTTTTTGCCAAGAGATTGAATCGTAGTCTTTTTCTCAGCAGGAAAATATTTTTTATCTCGGTTATTTTTTGAGAGTATATGGGCAATGTTTTTTCCCAGCTCAAAAATCCTTCTTGCTCTATCTTGACCTGGTAATCGCCAGGAATAAGATTTTTTACCAAGGCACTATTTTGGAGAATGCCGGTTTTTCTTTCGAACCGCCCGTCCAGATATATTTGGGCTGATGTATTTTCGGTTTGGACATAAAAACCTCCGGTTGCTACAAACCGCATTTTTTCTAGATCAAGCTTATAGCCTTGAGAATAGAGAGCAAGGATCGGGGCAACCAGAAGAAAGAGTATTATGCAGGTTATTGAGAAGAATAAGCGTTTTTTCTTAGTCATTTTCTAATAATAGGATAAAAATCTTATTTTGCCAATTTATCACCTTGATTTTTTCGATAATGATTATAAAATTAAAGAATTCATTAAGTTTAGAATTAATGGCTCAAGAAGAAAGAGAAGAAAAAAATAATAAGGATAACCTTTACGGGGAATATCAGTCAGGGTCTGAGTTAAACCCTGTTAGTTCAGAAAGGTTGAAGCAATGGGAAGAAGAAACAGCTTTTTGGGAAGAATACGCAAAGATATATTGTAATCTTGAAAAGGCTCGACCTTATTATTTTTTGACAAGAACGATCAGTAATTTGATAGAGCCGAAAAAAGGTGAGGTCTGGTTAGACGCGGGTTGCGGCCCCGCAAAAATCAGCCAGTTAATATGGAAAAAATCAGAAAAAAAATTATCTAAGATTATTGGGATAGACATTGTTTTAAAACCAGCCCTGGAGACGATAGAGAAACTAAAAGAGCCAATGCCTTTAGAGCTAAAAGCAGCTAGTATTGGAAAAAAATTTCCTTTCCCGGATAATTATTTTGATGGAATTGTAGCGAACCTCTGCCTCAGCTATGTCACTGATTTTGAAGGCAAAACAGGGAAGGCGGCCCTTGAAGCAGTTTTGGAGGAAACCTTTAGAGTTTTGAAACCTGGCGGTCATTTAATCTGGTCAACGCCTAAAAAAAATGTTCGTTTTGAATATGTTTTTCTGGCCTCTATCCCGGACATGCTTAATATCTATGAATATATAGTCCATAAAGATATAACTCGTATTTCACAGGGCTGGAGGATACTCAAGCATGCGATTCAGATACAAAAAAAAGGACAATTAGGCATATATCATTTTCTGCCCAAAGAAGAGCTAGAATCTATTTTAGAAGATATTGGTTTTAAAAATATGGTTTGGGAAAAAACTTTTGCTAAGCAGGTTTGGGTTAACAGGTCTCAAAAACCAATAAATAACTAGAGCTTTTAATTTTTATTCTTTATGGCTATTTTCGCTCTTTCTGGTTTTATCAATGGGCTAGTTGGTATTATTTTTGGAGCTTTTGTCTATCTAAAAAATCCTAAAAAACTAGTTAATAAAATATTTGCTCTACTGACCTTATCTTTTAGTTTCTGGTCTTTTTCTTACGGATTTTGGCTAATTAGTCAAACAAAAGAGCTGGCCTTCTTTTGGGTTCGTCTTTTAACAATTGGTTCAATTTTTATTCCTATAACTTTTCTGCACTGGGTTCTCGTTCTACTGAAAAGGGATAAAAAAAAGAAAGCTATTATTTTCTTCGGATATTCCTTGAGTATATTTTTCTTATTTTTTGTTTTTAACCCTTTTTATATTAAATCCTTAGAGCCAACAGCCTCTTTTTTATGGTGGCCCAGAGCAGGCATAATTTATACGATTTATATTTTTGTTAGCTACATAGGATTAATAGGCTATGCAGTTTATGAATTATTATTTGTTTATTTTAAGTCTCGGGGTTTCTTGCACGAACAGATTAAATACATACTGTTGGCTGTTCTAGTCGGTTTTGGTGGGGGAGCAACTAACTATCCTCTTTGGTATGATATTCCCATTCTTCCTTATGGTAATTTTTTAGTCTTTCTTTATCCTCTTATATTAAGTTATGCTGTAACCCGCTACCGTCTCATGGATATCCGCTTAGTCCTCGGTAAGAGTGCTGTCTATCTCTTGTCTCTTTTATCAGTGGTTGGTTTCAGTTTTCTCACAATATTCCTCAACGGCTTGTTCCCGGGCAACGGTTTTTCCTTCAACATCATTGGTCCCTTAACCATTGTCCTGGCTGTTCTCCTCTTCCAGCCCGTCTTCCGTTTCTACGAGGAGATAGCTGCCAAGTACTTCTACTATACTTTTTATTCCTACCAACAGGTCTTGACCGAACTGGCCAACAAGCTGACCCGGATCCTTGACCTAAAGAAACTCAGCCATCTCATTGTTAACACCCTGATAGAGACAATGAAATTAGAAAGAACAGTCATTCTCTTGAGAGAGGGGACAGGCAACTATACCATCCTCAGGAACATTGGCTTTAAGGAGGAGAATGGTATCTCCCTGGTCCAGGACAACTTCCTGACCGAGTATCTCCAGCAAACAGGACGACCCCTGGTCTATGAAGAACTCTCCTTGATCAAGAAAGACTCTGTCTTGAGAGAGGAGAAAGAGAATCTGGCTCAGCTCCAGGAGAACATGAAGCGAATTGAGGCCACCCTCTGCCTACCGCTCTTCCGGGAAGACAATATCATCGGCATGATTGTCCTCGGTCGCAAGATCTCTGGCGATCCTTATTCCAAGGAAGACCTCGACCTCCTGACTGCCTTAGCCAGCCAGGCCTCGATTGCCCTGGAGAATGCCAAGCTCTATGACTAGGTCCAGGATCTCTCGGAGAACCTCCAGCTGAAGGTAGCTCAGCAGACCAAGGAACTAAGAGAAGCTTACCAGCAGGTCAAGCAAGCCTATCAGGTGGAAAAGCAAGCCCATCAGGAATTAAAGAAATTAGACGCAGCCAAGAGCCAGTTTATTATGGCCACCCAGCATCACCTCAGGACACCCTTAACCATTATGAAGGGTTATGTTTCTATGATCTTGGAAGGGGATTATGGTCGGGTGAATCAAATGGTTAAAGACAAGCTCAGATTCTTCAGGGAGTCCACCGAAAAACTGATTCGTCTGGTCAATGACTTCCTCGACATCTCCCAGTTCCAGATGGGTAAGAGTATCCTTAAGCTAACCAAGGTGAAACCAGTAGAGTTAGTCCAGTCAGTGATCGAGGAGTTAAGGCCTGAGGCTGCAGAGAAGGGGCTCTCCCTGGAACTGCAGCAGCCCCGGAGTCTGCCCCAGATTAAGGTCGATCCAGCCAAATTCAAGGAAGCCCTTTACAACATTATCAATAATGGCATCCAATACACCCAGCAGGGTGGGGTAGTAGTAGAACTAAAGAAGAACTCAGCATTGGAGATTATTGTCCGGGATACAGGTATTGGCATGAGTCCAGCACAGTCCCAACAAATATTCAATCAGATCTTTGAGCGAGGAGAAAAAGCCAAGGAGGTCTATGCCCTGGGCAAGGGGGTGGGTCTCTATATCTCCAGCAAGATTATTGAAGCCCACGGTGGCCGGATTTGGGCGGAATCAGCCGGGGCAGGCCAGGGCAGCACCTTTCACCTTATATTGCCGCTAGAAAAGAAGAAATGACTACCAACGCTATTCTTAAAAATAAAGATTATTTCTTGACAATGCTATTCTCAGTGTTATCATTAAAACAATAAAGGTTGATTTATAAAAAATAAGATTAATACTTATGAAAAATAAAAACAATAAAAAAATATTTTTAGAAGATATTCAAGAACAGCATCTTTCTAGACTTTCAAAAAGTAGTGACATAAAACCCTCTAATAGTTGTACTTCAGCGGGCGGTGGAAATTGTGGTACAGGTTGCGGAGGAGGAGGCGGCGGCGGATTTAGCTTGCCTCGGAGATAGATAAAAAATAAATTATAGAACTTTTTTTAAGACAACATAAAGTGTTAGTTTTTGTTTTTTAATAAATGAATCTTAGAAAAACTATAATTAAATTATTAGAAGTTGCGGAAAAGGAAAGAATTATTAAGAATATTGAAGGGGAATTATTTAATTACAACGATGAACCTAGGGTTCATTCTTTTATTATAAAGATAAAAGATATTAGCAACTTAACAGATGGCTTCGTTACGGAAAGATTCAGAAGATGTGCGTCTTTTTCTAAAAGGAGGGCGCTATTAAAAACTGTGGCTGAGACGTTGGAAAGATACAACTTAGCTGTCTATCGTAAAAAAGATCTTTTGTGGGAAAGTTATAGCAACTTGAAAGATAAGGCAATTAACCCCCGGCAATTTATTTCTTTTTCAAAAGCTGAAGCTGTCCTAAACTTTCATCGTTATAAAGACCATAACGAAAAATTAAATTGGATTAGGGGAACCTCTTTAATCACAGGTAAAAAGATTTTTGTTCCGGCTCAGCTTGTTTTTGTACCTTATAAATTTGAAAAAAAGGAGTCAGTTATTAATTTTCCTATTACTACTGGTGCTGCTTTATATCATTCTTTAGAGAAAGCCATTTTAACAGGACTCTTAGAAGTTATTGAAAGGGATGCTTTTATGGTTAACTATTTAAACAAATTAACCAGAAATCTTATCAGCATAACTGAGTCTAAGGATAAGAGCTTAAAGAAGATTGCATCCTCTCTTAAAAGATATAACCTAGAACTTTATCTCTTAGATATTAGTACAGATATTCCGGTTTATTCTATCATGGCTATTGTAGTAGATAGAACTGGCTTGGGGCCTGCGGTGTCTGTAGGTCTTAAATCAGACACCAGTATCAAGAATGCAATAATAGGAGCTACAGAAGAATGTTTCCATCCTCGTCCGTGGGTGAGAGAATTAATGATTAAAATGTCAAAGAAAGACTTAGAGCGGATTAAAAAAGATCGGCTTGTCTATGAAAGAAAAAACAGAGCTTTGCTGTGGTCTTCGCCTGAAATGATTAAAAAAATAGACTTCTTTTTAGCAGGTTCTAAAAAACCAATAAGAGATTTTCCTCGGAAATCTAATAATTTAAAAAATCTTTTAAAATGGTTTAAGAGAGAAAAGATGGAAGTAATATATGTTGATATAACATTGCCAAGCTTAAAGAGAGAAGGCCTTAGGGTAGTAAAGGTTTTGGTCCCTTGCCTTCAGCCACTTTATTTAGACGACAGATTTCCATGTTGGGAAGGAGAAAGACTATGGAGGGTTCCTCAAAGAATAGGGCTTAAACCAATAAAAGATATTTATACATTCCCTCACCCTTTTTTATGACTCGTAATGCAAAAAAGTTATATAAAGATTTATTGTCAGAAAATTCCGAGGATAAAGGTTTTATTTTTTTGAGACATACTATACAAAAAGAATTTACCAAAGAGCTGTCTCAAAATAAAATCCCTAAAACTTGGCTAAAAATTTATTTTAAAATATACTCTCGTTTAGAACAAATCTTTTTTGGAAAGATCAGGAATGAAAAGAATCCTATATTTTCGTTATTAGAGAAGAGGAAATCGGAAAGAGATTTTAAAGGGGAAGCTTTAACATTAGAGAATATCAGTAAAATTTTATATTTTTCTGCCGGGATAAAAGACGTTCATAAAATTAAAAAAGACTTTAGTGAATCCCGACGAATGTACCCCTCAGCTGGTGCAAGATACCCTCTTGAAGTTTATCCTATTGTGTTAAAAGCAAAAGGAATATCACCAGGGATTTATCATTATAATATAAAATGGAACAGTTTAGAGATTTTATCAAAAGGTGATTTTAAAAAAAACCTTAGAGAAACTATTAACCATAACTGGATAAGAAAATGTAGTTTAGTTATAATTATTACTGCTGTTTCCGCAAGAACAATTATTAAATATAAGGAAAGGGGATGGCGATATATACTTTTTGAAGCAGGTCATTTAAGTCAAAATATTCATTTAGTTAGCACTTCCCTTGAAATAAAATCTTGTGCTATAGGTGGTTTTCTAGATAAAAAAATAGTTGATTTGCTAGATCTGAATTACAAAACTGAAACACCACTTTACCTAATTGCTTTAGGAAAATGAGAATTAAAAAAGATAATGTTCCTCTAAAATATTCGCAGAATTTTCTGAAGAGCTCTAATCTGGCCGATAAGCTTATTAAAAAAGCCTCTTTTAAGAAAGGAGATCTTGTCTATGAAATTGGTCCTGGGAAGGGTATTTTGACATGTGCCTTAGCAAATGCAGGAGTGAGGCTAACAGCGATTGAGAAGGATAAAGTTTTGTATTCTAAACTGAAAGATTCGTTCTCTAATTATCAAAATGTTGTTATTAAGCTTGGAGACTTCTTGGAAGAAAAGTTACCTCTAGAAGGGGAATATAAAATTTTTTCAAATATTCCTTTTTCAATTACCGCACAAGTCATTAATAAGCTGACTTCATTGAGTAATTCACCAAAGGTAAGTTACCTAATTATTCAGAAAGAAGCGGCAAAAAAATTTGTAGGTCGGCCTTATGACAAAGAGAGTCAATATTCGGTACTTCTAAAACCTTGGTTTAATTTAGAAATAGTTTATCATTTTAGGAGAACTGATTTTTATCCTGTTCCTAAAGTTGATATTGTTTTGCTAAGAATAAAAAAGAGAGATAAAATATTGCTTGAGAAAAAAAGATCTCAGCTCTATAAGGATTTCATTGTTTATGGATTTCACCAGCGAAAGCCAAATTTAAAAAAATCATTCAATAAAATTTTTAGCTACAAACAATTTAATAGATTGTCAAAAGATTTAAATTTTGGAAAACTAGCGACCCCCAGAGATTTAGATTTTGGACAATGGCTTAATCTGTTTAACTATTTTCTTGTAGGGGTTGAACAATATAAAAAAGAATTAGTTTACGGTTCAGAAAAAAAATTAAGGCATCAACAATCTAAAATTGAAAAGATTCATCGCACACGATTTAGAAATTGAATCAAAGGTTAGAGGCATAATATTTTGTTATAGCAAAAATGTTATTGTGCAAGACGAAATAAGAGAACTTTGTATCTATCCTTTAAGGGTGTTTGGTCGGTTTTTTGGCGGAAAATTATTACAGCTGATTTAGACAAAGATGTTGCCCGGGAAATGGGCATAGAGCCGCGTTAAATTTTAATACCTTTATTTTTAAATGAGAAAAAAGAAGAACATTGTTATAGTTTTAGGAGCTGGCGATGGCATTCGTTTTGGCAAAAAAACTCCAAAAATATTTGCCAAGATAGCTGGTAAAGAGGTAATTAGTTATACCCTGAAAAAGTTTGAAAAACATAGGGCTATAGATGAAATAATAGTAGTCGTGAGAAAAGGATTGGTTAAGAGACTCAAGGACTTAGTGTCAGGGGAAGGACTAAGGAAGGTGTCAAAAATAATAGCAGGAGGAGAGACCAGGCAGGCTTCTGCCCGGATTGGTTTAGCGGCATCCTTGGCCAGCAAGTCTGACAATATTCTTTTCCATGATGGGGTGCGGCCATTTGTCTCTCACAGGATAATCTCTGAGGTCTTAAAGACATTAAAGGGCTTTTCTGCAGTAACCGTTGCTTTTCCTAGTAGTGATACCCTAGTCAGGGTTAACAAAGGAATGATTATTAAGGATATACCAGCAAGAGCTGCTCTTTTAAGAGAACAGACACCCCAGGGCTTTCATTTTCCGGTTATAAAAAAAGCTCATGATATGGCTCTCAAGAAAGGTATTAAAAATATCAGCGATGATTGCGGTCTGGTCCTAAAATACGGATTGGCTGATATTTATGTAGTTAAAGGAGAAAGAGAAAATATAAAAATAACCTATCCCATTGATATTGCAATAGGGGAAGGGATTATGGCAGACAGAAAATAAAAAGCAGTTAATCTTTAGCCGCGTTAAGACAAAAAATGAGGGAGGCCTCTTTTTTTTATTTAGAGAAATAAGGTCAAAGAAGAGATCTTGATAAAGGGGATTTTTTAGGATAGAATAAGGAAGAAAAGATAAGGGAGCACAAGACAATGGAAGAAAAATTTATTATAGCAGGGAAAAACAAAATAGAAGGAGAAATTGCTATTAGAGGAGCAAAGAATGCTGCCGGTCCTTTATTAGCTGCGACCCTGCTTACTCAAGAAGAGTGTATTATCAGCAACTTGCCCTTAGTGGCTGATATATTTAATCTCTTAGAGATACTGAAGGAGATGGGGGCCGATATAGAGTGGCTGGATGAACGAAAGGTGAAAGTAAGCTGTCGGGATATTAGCCAGGAAAGAGTAGATTTTGATAAAATTTCTAAAACCCGTGTTTCGGTACTTTTAATAGGGGGATTAATTACCCGGTTTAAAGAATTTAAATTTTCCCGACCGGGCGGAGATAGAATAGGGTTAAGACCTATCACTACTCACCTTAAGGCCTTAGAAACATTAGGGGTTGAGATCAAAGAAGAAGGAGATTTTTATTATTTAAAGAGAGACCAATTAAAGGGTAGGGAGGTTATTCTTCAGGAATTTAGCCCCACAGCCACAGAGAATATAATTATTGCCGCTGTTTTAGCTCAAGGCAAAACAACCATCAAAGGAGCAGCTGGAGATCCCTCGGTCCAGAATCTGGTTGAGATGTTAAAGCAAATGGGTGCTTCAATAAAAGTTCTTGATAGTCATACTTTAGAGATAGAAGGAGTAGATAAATTAGGAGGCTGTTCCTTAGATGTTATTCCCGACAGGATAGAGGCGGGCACTTTTATTGTTATAGCAGCTCTGACACCAGGTCGTGTTTTGATTAAAAATGTAAGATCAGACGAATTAGATCTCTTTCTGGAAAAATTAAAAGAAATAGGCGTAATCTTTGAGAAGCAAAATGGCTCGCTCCAAGTAGATTATTCTCCAAACTTAAAAGCTTCCAAGGTGCAGTCTTTGCCCTACCCTGGTTTTCCGACGGATCTTCTACCTTTGATAGTGCCTCTCTTGACCCAAGCCCAGGGCAAGAGTTTAGTCCATGATCCTTTATATGAGAACAGGTTAAATTATATTCATGAGTTACGGAAGATGGGAGCTGATATTGAGATTGTTGATCCTCACCGGGCTTTTGTTTTTGGCCAGACACCTTTGAAAGGAGTAAAGATTGAATCCTGGGATATCAGAGCCGGAGCTAGCCTGATCGTGGCTGGACTAATAGCCGAGGGGAAGACTACAATTGGTAATATCAGTCAAATAGATAGAGGCTATGAAAAGATAGAAGAACGCCTTCAGACTCTGGGAGCTAATATTAAAAGAATAACAGTTGATAATTAATAAAAATATGTTTGTTAAAAAAATAGCAATTGATTTAGGCACCTGTAACTCCCTGGTTTTTGTCCCTAAGAAGGGGATAGTCTTAGAAGAGCCTTCGGTAGTAGCTATTGATCCGGAAGAGAATAAGATTTTAGCTGTGGGCTTAAAAGCAAAAACGATGATTGGCCGAACGCCTGATTTTATTAGGATTTATCGTCCCTTAAAAGACGGGGTTATTTCAGACTATCGGGTTACCCAGGCCATGATAAAGCATTTTATCCAGCAGGCTCAAGGAGGTTTTAATCTTTTTAAACCAGAGCTTGTTATTTCAGTACCGGCAGGCAGCAGTTCTACAGAGAGGCGAGCTGTCATAGAGGCCGCCTTAAGCGCAGGAGCAAAATCAGCTTTTGTAGCTAAAGAGCCAATCCTTTCAGCTATTGGCGCTGGTATTCCTATCAATTCCTGTGAGGGTAATATGATTATAGATATTGGCGGTGGGACTTCTGAGATAGCTGTAATCTCCTTAGGGGGGATAGTCACAGTCAGTTCGGTTAGAGTAGGTGGTGATAGGATGGACGAGGCCCTAGCTGAATACATTAAGAATAAGTATAATTTAGCTATTGGTACTCAGACAGCAGAAGAGATAAAAATAAAAATTGGGACAGCTGTTCAAAAGAAGAAAGAAGACAGTTTAGAGATAAGAGGCCGTGATCTTGTTTCTGGTTTGCCAAGGAATATTAAGATTTTTTCTAACGAGACAGCCGAAGCCCTCCAGGATGTAATCAAGGATATTATCGGCGCAGTTAAGGATGTTTTGAGGAATACACCGCCCGAGCTCTCGGCTGATATTATGAATAAGGGTATGATTGCTGCTGGTGGAGGATCGTTATTAAGGAATATTGATGAGGTTATTGCTAAGTCAACCGGGGTCCCTTGTTTTCGAGCCGACCAGCCATTGTACTGTGTAGTGAAAGGAACGGGTATTGTTGTTGAAAACTTGGAAACCTATAAGCGGAGTTTGATGAATAAAAAATAAGTTATGGTTTTTGGACATACAATCCAAAAGGAATTTCTGGAACAATCATTCAGGAATTCAAGCATCTCCCATGCTTATTTGTTTTCTGGCCCGGAATCATTAGGTAAGGCTACGTTAGCTCTTGAGTTCATTAACCTTATTAATGGTTTTGAAAAAGAGAGACCGGTTGAGGATAATCATGACTTATTATGGATAGAACCAGAGGAGAGTATTATTAAAGACCAAATTAAAGAGATGCAAAAGGTTTTAGGCCTACAACCCTTTTCAGCTCCTTTCAAAGCAGTTGTCATTAATGGTGCTGAGAGAATGACATCCGTAGCCCAGAATCGTCTCTTAAAAACCCTGGAAGAACCGAAAGGAAAAACAGTTATTTTCTTGATTAGTTCTTATCCTGAAGGCTTACTGAAGACAATTAAATCCCGTACCCAGTTAGTTCAATTTTTCCCCTTATCCGGAGAAGAAATGAGAACCTTTATTAAAGAAAGAAAAGGAGGAGAAGATATTGATCTTGATAAATTGGTTTTTGCTGCTCAGGGTAGGCCGGGTGTAGCGGTTAAGTTAATGGAGGAAAAAGATAGTTTTGAGAATTGGTGGCATATGTTTGAAGAGGTTGAAAAGATTATTCAGCTTAGCCTCCCAGAACGTTTTAGTTACCTAGAGCGTTTTTCCAAGAAAGAGAATAAAAATAAAGAATCTCTTCAATTCCTGAATATTTTTCTTAATTATTTTCGGCTCTTATTTATCTTTAAAACCGGAGCTATGGCTGGTTATAGGGGAAAGCTCAGACAGGGATTAGAAAAAAATAATATCTATTCTTTAAAAGAATTAAGTAACATCCTTTCCTTAGGGGAAAGAATAAAATATTTGATATCAAAAACAAATGTTAATCAAAGGTTGGCTTTAGAAAATTTATTATTAAATATTTAAAATAAACATCATAATATTCCTTGAAACTAAACTTACTCC